>NZ_JAKUHK010000016.1:0-14691 GCF_023630655.1 Synechococcus sp. MU1655
CAAGGGTCAGGTCAACGACAAGATGCGCCTTACCCCCGTTGCAGCACGCCTCAGCGAGCTGCTTGGCAAACCCGTAACCAAAACCGACAGCTGCATCGGAGCTGACGCGGAAGCCAAGGTGAACGCCATGGGCAACGGCGATGTGGTCCTGCTGGAGAACGTGCGCTTCTTCGCGGAAGAAGAAAAGAACGATCCCGCCTTCGCCGAGAAGCTCGCTGGTCTCGCCGACGTTTATGTGAACGACGCCTTTGGCGCTGCTCACCGGGCCCACACCTCCACCGAAGGCGTGACCAAATTCCTCAAGCCATCCGTGGCTGGCTTCTTGATGGAGAAGGAACTTCAATACCTCCAGGGTGCCGTGGATGAGCCCAAGCGTCCTTTGGCCGCCATCGTTGGTGGTTCCAAGGTGAGCAGCAAGATCGGCGTCCTTGAAGCCTTGATCGACAAGTGCGACAAGGTGCTGATCGGCGGCGGCATGATTTTCACCTTCTACAAAGCACGCGGTCTGGCTGTCGGCAAGAGCCTCGTTGAAGACGACAAGCTGGAACTGGCCAAGGAATTGGAAGCCAAAGCCAAGGCCAAAGGCGTTGAGCTGCTACTCCCCACCGATGTCTTGCTTGCCGACAACTTCGCACCTGATGCCAACAGCCAAGTCGCAGACATCACAGCGATTCCCGACGGCTGGATGGGCCTCGACATCGGCCCTGATGCCATCAAGGTGTTCCAAGCTGCCCTGGCTGATTGCAAAACCGTGATCTGGAATGGCCCGATGGGCGTCTTCGAGTTCGACAAGTTCGCGGCTGGAACGAATGCCATTGCCACAACCCTGGCTGAACTCAGCGGAAAAGGCTGCTGCACGATCATTGGCGGTGGCGATTCCGTTGCTGCTGTTGAGAAAGCAGGCCTGGCCGAAAAGATGTCTCACATCTCCACCGGTGGTGGCGCCAGCCTCGAGCTGCTGGAAGGCAAGGTGCTTCCAGGCGTCGCCGCACTGGACGACGCCGCTTGATTCAAACCACTCCACCAATCAGCTGATCGATCAGCTGAATTCAGGGCCGTTCCAATTGGAGCGGCCTTTTTTTTGTAATCTTCGCCGCTCTGGCCTAGGAGGAAGTCCCAGTCGCTGCCGTTCAGCCGTCATGGCAGCGCGTGCCTCCTTAAATAATTCACGTCGGCCTTGGCGTTGCTCCTGCTTACACACCCGAAAGGCATCGATGGTGTTGGCCGATTGAATACATCGTTGCTTGGCTGCCAACAAAGCCTTTTGCTGGTCAAAACTGCTCAACTCCCAGCGGCGCCTTGCCTCAAAAAGCTGCTGCTTTTGCGCATCCGTAAGTGTTAATCGAGCCGCGCGCGACTTCATTGGAGACTCAGCCCATCCCGTAGCGGGGTGCAGAGCGGCGGCGGCAAACGCGGCACAAGGGATGACCAGATACCGCTTCCAATGCTTAGGCGTAACCATGCGAATCATTCACACAACGCATTCATCCTGAAAGCAAGATTCCGTCAAAGTCTGACCAAAATGGGCCTCAAGCATGACCGGATCTAACCAGGACGCTTGAGCATGCCGCTCAACTGCGATGCGCGGATGCGATGTATGGATGCGATGCCTGGAAAAATGAATCAGCCCTTGATCCCAGGAGCACACCAACTCTGAAACTCGCCAATGATCAACGTCCACCCTTGAATCCGCCTACAGCAGTGGCCATGGTGGGGCTTGGCGCCCTGGGATTCCCCATCGCCGTCAATTTGCGACGCGCCGGCTACTCGCTCAACGTGCACACCCGCAGCCGCTCAGCGGAATCGGCGGCAGAGCTTCTGGACGATCAAGGGCCCAAAGTGACCTCCAGCAGCTCTCCTAATGAAGCCGTGAAAGGCTGTGCAGTCCTGCTGATTTGCGTCAGCGATGACACCGCAGTGCAAAACGTTCTCTGGGGAAACAGAGGAGCTGGCTACGCACTCACACCAGGAAGCTTGGTCATCGATTGCTCCACGATCGCCCCCGCCACAGCGACAGCGATGGCCAAGCGGCTATCGGAACGCAACGTGCACTACATCGATGCTCCTGTGACAGGCGGCACGGAGGGCGCCAAGGCCGGCACACTCACCGTGCTCTGTGGTGGCGACACCATGGCATTAGAGCAGGCTCGTCCTCTATTGGAGGTGATCGGTAGCTCGATCCATCACTTCGGGCCTGTTGGCAGCGGCCAACAGGTGAAAGCGGTGAACCAGGTCCTGGTGGCGGGAAGCTATGCCGCTGTTGCAGAAGCCATCGCTCTAGGGCAACATCTTCAGCTCCCCATGGAGCAAGTTGTGACGGCACTACTTGGAGGAGCTGCAGGATCTTGGGCCCTGCAACACCGTTCAGCCGCCATGCTTTCCGATCAATACCCGCTCGGTTTCAAGCTCGCACTCCATCACAAAGACCTAACAATCGCGCTGGATGCCGCTGAGGAACAGCAGTTGGAGCTCCCGATCACCCAACTCGTGCTCGAGCAAGAGTCTGCACTGATGCAACAGGGACTCGGGAACGCCGATGTGTCGGCCCTAAGACGCTGCTACCCAGCTCACCACGGTTAAGGCTGGAGCTTACTTTTGTCATCCACAACTCGCACCTGCTTGCTCACACTCACCACACCTTCGGGATGCACTAACAAGGCAGCCCAGTTTTGGATGCCCTGCTTAAGCGGTGCTTGAACAGACTTAAACAGGCCGCCCCCGCCGAGGGGCTTGAGATGGATATTTGGACTCTCTTGCCCCAATACCTGCGCAGGGGTAAGCGCAATCAAACCACCCGCCATCAGAGCATCACCCAAGGGCTTGTCGACCACCACATCGACGTCGTACCGAGTCCCAGTGAGCACGCTGTCTGGGATGAGCAAACTAATCGGTAGTGGCTCCTTGGCACTGGTCATGACCGATTGATCACTAAGAACTTCCTGGCTGGTAATCAAGCCGTTCTCGGTGGTCACCGCGAGCCGCTGATTCGCATAGAAGGAATAACTCAAGCCGTCCTGCTGGCGTCTCCCACTTACAGCAATCTGCATGGTCGAGCGACCATCTGATGTGGGATTCCCTGGCCGCACCGACCAGTTCAGCTGAGGGAAACGGCGACTGAACAAGCCGTAACGCTCCTCCAGAACAGCAAATTGCTGAGGCGTAAACAGAGCCTTCAACGCTGCAACATTGCCTTCCGACTGATTGAGGGCGGATTCCAAGCGCTCACTCAACTCAAACGGAGCCTGGGTCAAAGCCCGACTGGACATCGGGAGTGCCAGGGCGGAGCCAAGCAGCAATGACACCAACGAGACACGGAGAGCACGAGACATATAGACATCTCCAGAATCCATCTAAGTTAGGTCGCTCCTTCTCATCCCGCTCGACCTCATGCCTCGGCTTCTTGTTGCTGCCAGCGGCACAGGTGGGCACTTATTTCCAGCCCTCTCCGTTGCTGATGCCCTGCCGAAGCCATGGAGCGTGCGCTGGGTGGGCGTTCCCGACCGTCTGGAAACAAGCCTGGTTCCAGGCCGTTATCCCCTCACCACGGTCAAGGCTGGTGGATTGCAAGGGCGAGGACTGCGCAAACTCATCCAACTGATCCAATTGCTGGCCGCCAGCGGCTGCATCCGCCGCCTGATCCAGCGGGAACGCATCGATGCTGTCTTCACGACAGGTGGGTACATCGCTGCACCAGCAATCCTGGCGGCACGGTGGTGTGGCATCCCAGTAGTCCTTCACGAATCCAATGCCATTCCAGGCCGGGTGACGCGCTTGCTTGGCCGCTTTTGCACCCGTGTTGCCGTGGGACTTGAGGCAGCCGCACCACGCATCCCGGGCTGCCGAGCGGTGGTGACCGGAACCCCGGTAAGGGCTGCTTTTCTCCAGCAACAGCCACGACCGGAGTGGGTTCCTCAAGGCAATGGCCCCCTGCTTGTGGTGATCGGCGGAAGCCAGGGAGCTCTAGGGCTGAATCGAATGACGCGAGTGATCTTTCCTTCCCTCCTCAACAGCGGCTGCCGCATCGTGCATCTCACGGGCAGCAATGATCCCGATGTGGGTTGCATCGAACACGCCTTGCTGGTGGAACGTTCTTTCAGCGATGAGATTCCGGCCTTGCTGCAACACGCAGACCTCGCCATCAGCAGAGCCGGTGCCGGCAGCCTGAGTGAACTAGCCGTGAGCGGAACACCCACCGTGCTGGTGCCCTTCCCCCAAGCGGCCGATCGCCATCAAGATGCCAATGCCGTCTGTGCTGCAGCGGTTGCCGCGGCCGTGATCGTGCATCAACACGACCCCAGCGAGACGACTCTTCGCGACACGGTCTGGCGCCTGCTCAGATCCAGACTTCAAGGAGAAGATAAAAGCGCTGACCCACTGCCGGAGATGGAACAAGCCATGCGGGAGCTTGGCGTGGAGGATGCGGATCAGAAACTGGTGACCCTGCTCGAAGGACTGTTGAGCTGAATACGCCGGAGAGCACGAAGGATGCGTTGATTCCCCCGCCGATCTTGCAGACCAATGCGCAGCCAACGCTCTCCCAACCCTGCGAAAGAACGGCAATCCCGAAGCAAAACGCCATCGAGAGCGAGACGCTCGCGCAGCTCCAGCAAGGACGGCTCGCCTTGGATCAGCAAATAATTGGCAGCTGAGGGGTAGGCCTTTAATCCAGGGATGGCCTCAAGTTGAGCCCGAAACCAGGTGCCTTCTTTTTCCACCCACTGCTGAACGCGCTGTTGCCAACGCTGCAAGCCAACCGGGTCGTTCATCACAGCCACTCCAGCTGCAATCGCCAAACCGTTCAGAGGCCAGGGATCTCTCCATCCATGCCATCGATGCAAACGATCGGGTGCCGCAACGGCATAGCCCAGGCGCAAACCCGCAATTGCAAACAATTTCGTGAGACTGCGAATCACCACGAGATTGGGATGGTCTGACACCAACGACAGTAACGACTGATCTTCACCCCCTGGCACCAGAGGAAGAAAGGCCTCATCACAGATCACCAGGGAGTATCGAGCCAACAAGGGTTCCAACGAACAACGGCTCCAAAGCTGACCGGTGGGATTGTGGGGATTGGTGATCCACACCACATCGGTCGTCTGCTTCAAGGCGCTCAACGGAAAGGGTTGCGGCCAGCAGTTGCCCCACTCCAAGGGCAAAGGCAGCTTCTCAATCGCGCCACCCCAACAAGCCAAAGCTCGGGAATAATCGGCAAATCCAGGCTGAGGCAAAGCATTGAGACCAGCGGCGGTTGCATCGCGAGCCGCCCATGTGAACAACTCCGCGGCCCCATTCCCTCCAAGCACCTGATCAGGATCCAGCCCATGCCATGACGCGAGCGCAAAGCGCAAATCAGCCTGAGCGCGGTCGGGGTAATCACGCAGAGCCTGGCCCTGAATGGCAGCAGCGAGCGCTCTACGCAAAGCGCGAGGAGGACGGAATGGCACCAACGAAGCGCTGGCATCCAGCAACTGGGAGGGTTGCATCCCCAGCCGCCGGGCTTCCTGGCTGAGGTTGCCTCCATGGGGAGGAAGGCCGTTGCTCACGCCGACTGGTGCTGGATGTACCCATCCTGCCCAGCCATCCTTCGAGCCATGGTCGACGAAGACCAAGAAGCCCGATACAACGCAGTACAACCAAGCAAGCCCACGTGTTGAACCCGTCCCGCTTGATGCCCTTGCTTGGCTTATGGCTGATCGCCAGCCCGATGCAAGCCGAGAGCATGGATGACCTCATCCAAGTGCTCCAGGACGGTGATTGCCGCAACTGCCGCCTGGCCGATGCCGACCTTGTGCATGCCGATTTGCGCGATGCCGACTTACGCGACGCTCGATTGCAGAGAGCCAATCTTGGAGAAGCTCGATTGGATGGGGCTGACTTACGCGGGGCCAATCTCAGTTTCACCAGCTTGCGCGGGGCTTCCCTCCGTGGCGCCAATCTCGAAGGCAGCATCCTGCATGGCACCGATCTGCGATGGGCCGATCTCAGTGGCGCTCGCCTGAGCCCCAACGCTTTAGAAGAAGCGCATTGGCAAGGTGCCACGGGAATCAGCCGCGACATACGAAGCCATGCTGCTCTGCACAATGCCGGCGTCGAAGCCACACAGGCCGGTAGGTGGCCTGAAGCCGAAAGACTCTTTGGCGCCGCAATCCTCAGCTCCCCTCAAGAGCCCTTGAGCTGGGTCGCAAGAGGCATCAGTCGTAGCGAATTAGCCAAGGACGATCTGGCCGCACAAGATTTCCGATATGCAAGCGCACTATTTAAAAAGGGAGGGAATCAAAAAGTTGCCAACCAACTTCAAACAGCGGCTGAAATGGTTCAAACGCGTCGGACGAAAACTCACTCAAAATCTGAAGGAAAAGGCTGGGGCGGTCAATTACTAGGCGGCTTTACTGCAACTGCTCAAGCCTTAGCCCCACTTGCGATGAAAGCACTAATCCCTCTCGGCCTTGGCTTTTGAAAAGAGTTTGCTTTAAATAATCAAAAAGAATCGCTTGACATCAGCTGACGAGCAGCCGGAAGAGACGGCTGATATCCATAGCCATAACTGCCGCCTTGCTCATCACTAATGATCTTAGGAGTCACGAGAACAACCAGCTCTCTCTTAGCCCGATCTCCAGCCGATTCACGAAAAAATTGACCGATCAAAGGAAGATCTCCTAAAATTGGCCATTTTCTAACTTGTTGAGCATCACGATCTGAAATAACTCCCGTCAAAACAAGTGTTTGACCATCACGAACCCTGAGAGATCCAGTATCAAGCCTACGCAAACTTAAGATACTTCTAGGACCACAACCCTCAACATTTTGGGTTCCAGTAACAGCAGCAATTGTAGGAGAGAGACTGAAACTAACAAATCCATTATCATCAATTTTAGATACACGCGCGCCAAAAGTTAGGCCAGCGGTTCCAAGGACAGGCTGGCAAGAATTAGGTGCGCCATTCTGCCCAGCGCTCACGATATAATTAACTGTTTCCTGGGTACCAACAGTCACGAAAGACTCATTCGCCTTGGAGCGACCTATTGTTGCGGTCTGCAATGCGGAATCAACACCACTAGAAGCCACATCGGCGCCACCAGAAATTTCAACAGGGTTTTCACTTAAAATCAGAGTAGGAGATGCCAAAGTCTTCGTACTGCTGGATACGATGATAGACCGAATCAAATCAAACAAATTATCTTTCGGGAATACATTCCCAGGGTTAATACGGCTCGGAGTTGGACTGGGTGGAATCAAGCGATCGGCAATTTGTGCATCCCGCCCGGACACAATTTCTCTCTGAAACTTGCCACTTTCAGCCCCTCCGGCGATCGCATCAAAATTAGAATTATTAGGAGGCAGCAAATTACCAAAAGCCCCAACAAGCTCACCTCTGTCACTCAGAATAAAATTATTGCCGTAGCGAAAGGCAAAACTATTTGAGATCGTGGAGTCGTTATCCAAGGAAACATCCAAAATTCGCACCGACAAAGCAACCTGCCTTTGACGCAAATCAATTTGCCTCAAATACCCCTCAGCAAGTTTCACCAAGAGAGAGTCTCCGATCAAGGTAATCGTTTGAAGCCTTGAATCAGTGGTACCAATCAAACCGACCAAAGGGCCTTGACCTGAAGAATAAGAACGTATCTCAATCTGTTCCGAAGTATTAGAACTGCTATTACTCGCGTCGCCAGACGCCTCTTCAAGAATAGATGTGGTTTTCAAAGGGACAGGCTCTTGAATACTTGCACCCAAGCTCCCCAAATATTTTGCCGCCGAGACTGCCGAAGATTGATTGAGTCGATACACCTTCGACATCTGAGGGCCAAATGTATTAGCAGAAACTTTTGATCCCACCATGAGAGTGCGACCATCTAATTTTCCCTGCAGCCCAGAGGCAAGCAGAACTCCATTGAGAGCCCTCGCATAGGACTCGTTCTGAAAAGCAATCGAAACAGGTCGGATAGGTAAAGCAGCATCCTGACTGCCTCCACCCTGTTCACCAACAAACACGAAGCCATAGCCCCCTAAACGAGCCAAGGCCATCAACGCATCCTTGGCAGGCGCATTGTTCAGAGTGAGGGTGACCGGCGGCCCGCTCACATTCACATAACTGCGGTTCTGCATCACCATCGTCCCCACCGCCATATCACCGAGTGGCGGCGCAACGGCGCGCGGGCGTAATGGAGGGGCGTACTGCCTTTGAGGGACACGCCCCGGTGTGTTGAGATTGAGGCGTCCCGTTTGGAGTGTGGGAGCAACCACCAAACCTGAAAACTTGAGAATCAGATCACGACCATCGGCACTCACCACAGGATCTTTCAAAGGACGACCTGGACTTGGCGTGACCTTCAAGGCATAGGAGCTGCCGCTACCAACCAACGTGGCGGACTGAATTCCAATCACAGGATCCGAAAGCCGCACCTGACCATTGCGGACTCCCGGCGCCCCCTGGGTCTGCAAACGTCCCTCCCAAACCTGGCCGTTCAGGCGCTGCTGCAGAAGTGGCTGATCGCCAACTCCTTCGATGACAAGTTCCACGCCGTCATTGCCACGGCGTAAACGCAAGTTCATGGAGCCTTCGCTCTGCGCTCTAATCGCCCCAGAACCTCCAAGGCCAAACACCACATCACACTCAGCGAGTGCAAGGCTGCCAATCAACGCCAATGGAATCAGTCGGGAGGGTCTCGAGGGCATTCCCACGCCTGATTCACAAACACTATGGGCGGATGGTATCGAGCGAAACCCTTAGGAGCCAGCCCTAAAACACAGCATTGAATTGATTCAGGATGGCGCCCTGACCTTGGACTGAGGCGCGGATTCCGTGGGTTCTTTCACGTCCTGATCCCCATCCGTTGTCTTGTCAAAAAAGCTCAGCTTGAGCTTGAGCTCGGTCAACGGTGGGCCCTCAGGGGCCCCGTCAGCATTGGTCTCTAGCGGAACTGCCTTGAGCTCAAGATCACTGGGCTGAACCAGGAGTTCCAGTGCCTCCATGGCACGCAAGAACTGCAACACCCCTACGTAGGGTCCACGCACCTGCAGCAGCACCGCAGTTTTCTCGTACCCCTGCAAATCAGAAGGAGCCCCATCCTCAGCTCCAGCGTCCCCTTTTTTGTTGTCTTGTCGGGAAGAGTCAGGGACCACAGGCGCATCTGGCACGGGTTCATAGCGTTCAATCAACACACCGCTCTCAGCCGCGGTACGACTCAGCTGGGTGAGGAAGGTCTCAATCTCTCCGCGACCCGCCACCAAGTTCACCACCAGATCTTGCTGTTGTTGCGCCAATACAAGCTTTTGTCGCTCTTGCTTGACCCGATCGGTAATCAAGGAAAGTGACTTCTGCTGACCTTTGAGCTCAGAGATCCGACGCGTCCGTTCTGCTGATGCCAACCAATGGGGGAGTCCAAACGTTGCAAACAGCCCGGCACCGATTAAGACACCCATCAGCAATGGGGCACCAACCAACACCCGTTGACGCGTTCCATCCTTTTGCCATGGACTCTCACTACCACTCAGGTTCGTCACAAGCTGACCCCACGTTCCTCAAGGAGTTGATATCGATACGCCAAGCCGCCGGCCCCCAAGTCCTGAAGTTGAATCAGAGATAGGCGAGTGTTTGGATTCAGAGCCCACTCCACGCTGAACGTCACAACAGGGGCATCCCCGTCCTCTCTCGTGATCTTCATCACCTTGACCCCTTGTTGCCGAGTGATGGGCAGTTGAGACAGGGAGAGCACAAGCGCATTAATGCGTTCGAGAGGCCCTGGAGTGTTTCCAATCTGTACCCGGCCTAGCAATTTAATTTGCGCCTCACCAACCAACAGCTCCTGCAATTGAATGCCATCTGGCGTGATGCGTCTGAGCTGCTCCAACAGAGGAGATCCACCGCGGAAAGCCACCAGCTGTTGCGCGAAAACATCGGTTTTCTGATTCACCGAGGCGGTTTTAGCCCTCAGCCGCCGCAACTGTGCTTCAGCAGCAGTGACGCGTTGTGCGACCGGCTCAAGTAACTCCAACTGCCGCTGTTGCTGCTGCCCCCTCCAGCTCAAACCAGCGGTAATCGCGACAGTAAGCAGAAGAACAGCTCCACCCAGCAACGCACCTCGCCGCAGCAGAACTTGGGCAGGCACAAACGGGACCGGCTGAGCCGGCAACCCCAACTCGATGCGCCGCTCCCGGAGGAGATCCACTGGGGCTCCTGAGCGTCCCCTCATGGTCTGCTCTCCAGAGGAGGAGCCTTCAAGGCCAACTGAAGCAGTGACATCTCACCATCTGAAACAAGCGGGCCATGGAGAGCTGCACCATGACCGTCCTTCCAACGCCCCTTCCAGCTTGGCCCAGCTGTAATCCACCAGCTGCGCATTGCATCGACCTGCCTTTGTTTTTGATCCCATGCATCGAGAAGGAACAGCACCTCATCTCTGACGGACGGGAGCTGCGTGGCTTGCAACACAACATCCAATTCAGGCAGGCCATCGCACAACAACACAAAACGCCAGATCCCTTCGGACTCAATCAACCAAGCCCACTCTCCCTCCAGTGGTTCGTTGAGAGTCTGCAGTGCTCGCCATGCAGCAACCAAGAGCCACTCCGCTTGGCAGAGATTGAGATCTGCTGACGCCACCGTGTCGATCCAGGCCTGCAGGATCAACCGTTCAGCGCCCACCACCATCGCCATGTCCCTGTCTTGCAACGAAGTCCAAGCGACATAGGACTCCTGCCATTGCAACGGCCAGGTCATCTCGGGTGCAAGCGCTCGCAAGGAGGTGGCATCACCCAGACCAGCGGCACCCTCCAGCAGTCGCCAATGACAAGTCGGCAAAGGCAGCAACAGTTCCAACTCCACACTCACAGAGGCAATGCCCTGTTCGATCAGCAGATCCGCAACCATCTCAGCCAGCACCTGCCTCTGGACTGGCACCCCGCCCTGACAAAGGCCCGGAGGAAGCTCGGTCTTGATGATGGACTGCTGCCCCTGATCCCACCACGCCAAACTCAGGACACGATCAGAAGCAGCCAGAACCACGCGCCGCCGAGTGAGCAAGCCGGTGATCTGACCCAGCAAGCCATCCAGGGCCGGGAAGCGATCGCGCAGATCAACCAGCTCCAAGTTCTATTCCTCGATGCGTCATGAAGGATGTGCAGAAAGCGTATCGACTACGTCCAGGGCGCGCCGCTTCCGATCGCCTCACTGAGATGGCGAAAGCCATGGAGATCGAGCTGGCTGATCAAACCCTCAAGGATGCGTGGAACCAAATCAGGGCCTTCATAAATCCAACCGGTGTAGAGCTGCACAAGGGAGGCGCCAGCAGCCAGGCGTTCCCAGGCCGCCTCAGCTGATGAGATTCCCCCAACTCCGATCAACGGCAACGCCGGCCCAGCGCTGGCTCGCAGTCGTCGAATCACCTCCACAGCGCGGTAGCGCAAGGGATCACCGCTCAGCCCACCTGCCTCTTCAGCAAGGCTTCGACCGGTCTGAGCGATCAGCCGCTGTCCCAAACCCAGACGATCAAGACTGGTATTGACAGCGATGACACCAGCCAAACCTTCCTCATAAGCCAATCGAGCGATGCCATCAATCGCATCGTCCTCAAGATCAGGTGCGATCTTCACCAAAAGTGGTGGGCATGCTGGCAACCGGCGCAAGCGCTCGACCAACCGCCGCAATTGAGTTGAATCCTGCAGATCTCGCAAGCCTGGAGTGTTGGGAGAGCTCACATTGATCACGGCGTAGTCCGCCAAAGGAGCAAGACATTCCAAGGAAGCGGCGTAGTCATCAGGGGCCTGCTCCAACGGAGTGATCTTCGACTTTCCGAAATTGATGCCAAGCACAGCCCGACGATGACCTGGCGCTGGCAATGCTTGCCGCTCCAGAGTCCGTTGCATCGCCTCAGCACCGTTGTTGTTGAAACCCATACGGTTGAGGGCTGCCCGTTCAGCAGCAAGCCGAAACAGGCGGGGCCTTGGGTTACCGGGTTGACCATGCCAAGTGACGGTGCCCACTTCAGCAAATCCGAACCCAAAGCAATCCCACACCCCAGCCGCAACACCGTTTTTATCGAACCCCGCAGCCAAACCCACGGGATTGCTGAATCGACAACCAAACAGAACTTGCTCCAGCCGCAGATCCTGACGCTGAAGCTCCGTAGCAACGCCCTCCAATACGGATGAGATCCCAGGCCAACGGCGGCGCAGGCTGACCTGAGCGAGGGCCTGCAAAGCCGTCTGACTGAGCTGTTCGGCATCCACCCCATCATCCCGGGACAGTTGCGGGCCCAACCATCGCCGATAAAAGCCGGCGGTGGATAACACCTTGAGGGATGACGGATCTGCCATCTGGGCTCCTAGGTCTGTTTCGATCCTGGCGGATCGCGTCGCAACCGCCAGCGATCATTCTCCACAGGCTCCACCATCCACTCACGCCAACGCCATGAACCTTGTCGTTCTGACAAACGATTGAGGGGCTGCTCCACCAACTGAGCCAACTCCACTGCTGTTAACGCATACCCCCCGGAGGCCAAGCGATCCGCCAGTTCCATCCGTGTGAGGAGCTTCTGCAACCCCACGGGGGCCGAGTCCAACACGGCCTGACTTGGAGCGGTTGAAGAGGAAAGAGCTTGCTGCCGTCCTTTCGAATAAGCCACGGCAATTTGATCCACCCTGTCGTTGTCAGGATCTCCGCTATGACCTTTGACATAGCGGAGGGGCACGTCAACAAGACGAGCCTGATCGAGCGCTTGCCAGAGATCCTGATTGAGCACTGGCTTGCCTGCTGCAGTGCGCCAGCCCTTTCGCTTCCAGCCTGCCATCCAACTGCTGAGTCCGTCGATCAGGTATTTGCTGTCGGTGCGCAGGGTGAGATCAGGATGAAGTGGCAATTCAGCCAAGCGCTGCAAGGTGGCAAGCGCTGCCTGTAACTCCATGCGGTTATTGGTTGTAGCCGGATCAGCACCGCCAAATTCCTCCACGCTGCCGTCTTCGAAACGAATCAACGCACCCCAGCCGCCTGGCCCTGGATTGCCACTGCAGGCCCCATCGGTCGCTGCTGCCACGACGCGACCACGTCCATCATGTTCCTCAGCCATTGATTCCACCACCGGATATTCGGTACAACAGGTCGTTGTTCTCCAATTTGGAGCCACCGTTTATGCGGCGAACCTACCTCCGGCGGCTCCTTCTGATTGGAACAGCACTGATGGTGGGGGGTAGTTCCTCTGCGCTGCCGGGGTGGACCCGTTCGTTGTTTGACAGCAAACCACTCAAGCAAGAGCAGTTTGCGATCCTGGCCCGCGCCGTTGGGCGTGACGGCTGGAAACTGTTGGTCCTTGAGCAAATCAAAGCCCGTCCTCTTTGTTGGAAAGATCAAGCTGATGGACTGGTTGAGCCCTCGCTAAACGGGTTTGATTTCACGGGGATTTGCAGCCGATATCTCGACAGCAATGGGTATTCACTGCGTACGGCCGGAGAAGACACCCAAAAATCCGTTCGCTTACGCCTTCGGCAAGGGCGCAACGGGCTTGAGCTTCAAGCACTGGACCCCAACCGCAGTACTGCAGTCGTGGTGGCCAAGGCGAGACAAGCCAGGCGAAACAAAGATGCTTTTGTCAAGCTCAAACTGGAACCTGGCTGGCAACTGGAGCGTCGGGCCTATCAAGGGCGAACCCTGAGCCACGTGTATTTCGCCAACAATGAATCGTTGAATCAATTGAGAGCGAAGGCTTCAAAACGTCCAAGCAGTTCGGTTTGGACGACGACAATGGCCCGAGCACCAAGGGCACCCAGGTCCCCATCCAGTTATTCCGGCAAGGGGCCCATCCGCCTCGAAGTGATTCCATTCCGCCCATGAACAAAGCATCAAGGACAGTTGGATGAGCGACAACCGCTATCCCCCCAACCCAGCAATTCTGCTTAGGTTCGTATTGTGAGGAGTGCTTTACGCCTCTTCAGGGTCGAAACAAGGAAAGACTCCTGAATGCGTTGTTCTTAAAAGACCTTGCCTTAGGCAGGGTTTTTTTATTGGCGGAGCCGTTTCCATGACGCCAAAAAAAAGCCGGTTCAGAGAACCGGCAGACAGGATTGGATGGGAAGAGACCTGCTGGTTAGAAGCAGGGCCTCCAACAGATCACTTGATTGTGACCTTGCCACCCACTTCTTCGATGGCCTTTTTCAAGGCTTCAGCGTCGTCCTTGGAGACGCCTTCCTTGATGGACTTAGGAGCAGCCTCGACCATGGCCTTGGCATCACCCAGGCCGAGACCTGTGGCTTCGCGAACAGCCTTGAGCACTTTGATCTTGGCGGCAGCATCAAAGCTTTCCAACACAACATCAAATTCGGTCTTCTCTTCAGCCGCTTCACCACCACCAGCAGCGCCAGGGGCAGCCATGACTACACCAGCAGATGCAGCAGCGGACACACCAAAAGCATCCTCAATTTGCTTGACAAGCTCGGAAGCCTCAAGCAGTGAGAGTTTTTTCAGTGATTCAAGAATTTCGTCGGTTTTTGCAGACATGATTGGGAATCAGCAACAGATCAGGGAAAAAAAGTGAGGTCGAAGACGTTCAGCTTTCGCCGCTATCGGCGTGCTGCTTGAGCGCTCTTGCAAGACCGGAGGGAACCTCGTTGACACCCACAGCAACCTTGGTGGTAACTGCGTTGATGGCGCCGGCGATCTGGGCCATGAGCACTTCCTTGGAAGGAAGCTCCCCAATA
>NZ_JAKUHK010000017.1:0-14660 GCF_023630655.1 Synechococcus sp. MU1655
GATGAGTACGTCGAGGCTCGTCAAGTTGCTGCTGAACGCTGCGATGTACTCGAGCAGCAAATCAAGCAGTTGCTACAACACCTCGATTGGCCATCCTTCCCCGATGCATCGAATGATTCTTCCAGCGCGGCTAATCAAGACAACGCTTCTTGGGCCCGCTGTCTTGATCAGGTTGAGACCTATCTCTGTGAGTTGAAGGAGGCGCAAATCAGAACCGGCCTGCATCGTTTTGGCAGCCAGCCTGAACGCTCGGTTCAAAGAGAACTCGTGCTGGCTATTGCGCGATCGCCGTCGGGTGGCTGCCAAGGCATCACCCAGGCCATGGCCAAGGTGGTTGGACTGGAATGCGACCCCTGGTCGGATGAAGATGGTGCCCGTTTGAGCGACCACGACCGCAGAACCCTCGAGCAGTTGGGTTGTGATCATCCCAGACGTGTCTCGGCTGCTGTGAGTTGGCTCGATGCTCAAGCGCTTCGCTTGCTGGAGCAGATCACAGACGAGCCCGGTGAACCGCTATGTCCAGCGCTCCAGCAGTGGCTCCACGACAACAAGGAGCCTGCTCTCCTGCGCCTGCACGATGAGCTGTTACCGCGATTGTTGGCCTGTGCCTCGAGTGAAAAGAAGGCCTTCCTTGCTGCTTTGTCTGGACGACGGATCGCTAGTGGACCTTCCGGAGCTCCAACGCGTGGTCGTCCAGATGTATTGCCAACGGGGCGAAATTTTTATTCCGTTGATCTGCGGGGGCTTCCAACCGAAGCGGCCTGGGATTTAGGCCGGCGTAGCGCTGAGCAATTGTTGGATCTCTACCGACTCGAGGAAGGGGAAGATCTGCGTCACCTTGCCCTCTCGGTGTGGGGAACAGCCACGATGCGTAACGGCGGTGAAGACATCGCACAGATGTTGGCTCTTCTTGGCGTTCGGCCTCTCTGGGATGGCCCAACACGGCGAATGGTGGACCTTGAAGTGATTCCTTTGAGCCTGTTGGCTCGACCCCGGGTTGATGTCACCCTGCGAATGTCAGGACTGTTCCGCGATGCCTTCCCTCAGCTTGTGGGTTGGGTGAATCGCGCTGTGCAACTCGTCTCAACCCTCGATGAAAGCGACGATGTGAATCCTCTTGCCTCGATCACCCGCGAGGAAGGCCCTCAAGCCAGGATTTTTGGTTCTGCACCAGGTGCGTATGGCGCTGGATTGCAGGCCTTGATTGATTCGGGCCAATGGGACCATCAGGAACAACTTGGCGAGGCTTTTTTGGCTTGGAGTTCGTGGAGTTACGACGGCGACGTTCAAGCTCATGCCAACCGCACAGGGTTAGAACGAGCTCTTCGTCACGTGCAGGTGGTCCTCCATAACCAAGACAACCGGGAACACGATTTACTCGATTCCGATGACTACTACCAGTTTCATGGAGGGATGACCGCAGCGGTGCGTCGCTCCGGAGGGACCAACGTGCGGCCATGGTTTGCAGATCACTCTCGCCAGGAACGACTTCGCATTCATTCCCTCAGCCGTGAAATCGACAAGGTGGTGAGAAGCCGTTTATTGAACCCACGCTGGATCGAAGGAATGCAACAGCATGGCTACAAAGGAGCGTTCGAAATGGGAGCCAGCCTCGATTATCTGTTTGCTTACGACGCTTCAACTGAAGCGGTTCCTGATTGGTGCTACGGGGCCATCTGTGATCAGTGGCTGCTTGAAGTCAGCACACAAGACTTTTTAAGGCGGTCCAACCCCTGGGTTCTCAGAGATATGGCCGAACGCCTGTTGGAAGCTGCAAACCGAGGCTTGTGGTCTCAACCTTCCCCCGATCAGCTTGAGCAGATCCGGGGATTGGTTCTTCAAGCCGAGGAGGCCGTCGAGAAAGGAGGCCTCAGTTGTTGAGGTCGCGGACCATGGCTTTGAAAGGATCGATCGATCCAGGCTTGGATGAAGCAGCCCTCGAGGAAGAAGATCCAGCCGGCTTGTTTTCAGGTTCGGGCTTCAACTCTTCTTTGCGCGCAGCAGGCGCCGCATTCGGAGCCATGGGTGCGTTAACACCAGCTGTGCGCAACGCGGTGCCCTTGAGTCTCTGATCCAATTGCTCCTTTGTCATCGCCTCGGCGAAGGTTTTTTTCACAGGGGTGGGAATACCACTTGAAATCACAGAGGGGATCGAAGGTTCTTCGTTAGGTTTTTCAGAGCCCAATCCCTTGGAACGGGTCCCAACTTTGAGATCCATTGCATCAACTTCGGTCACCAGTTCCTTATTGCCTGGGTTGTCGGCGGATCCTGGGAAGGTACGGCGGATGGTTTTGGCCTCCCGCATGTAATCCACATTTCCGTAGGAGGAGGACGTGTCTGAATCGAGGTAGAAGGCCTCTGCTTTCGCTTTGACGTTGTCCTTGGGGAGGCCCTGTTGACCGTCCTTGTTGGAGCGTGACTTCAGCAGCCGATCGAAAAGACCCATTGCAACCATCCAGATCGTTGAGTGAATTTAGCGGCCTTTAAGGTCAATACCGTGTGTATCAGTGCCGCAAGTACGCAAAAGGCCAAGGTTTTTTAACTGTTGATCGATCGATTCACAGATCAATGGCGTGGGTGACCAGCGTTGTTGCATGTCGTAGTCGTACCAGGCTTCACCACCATCGAAACCGAGCTCAGCGGCTGCATCGATTAAGACCGAGAACCCCAACCTGTACCGACCTGGATGGGCAAGGATTGCGATCCCGCCGGCTTCATGAATCGCTTTACGAACCTCGCCTGCCCTCAGAGGTGCACCAACCGCAGCATCGCCGCTGGAGTAAGGCAACAAAGCGGTATGTCCTGGCGTAAAGCCCAGAGCTAGGACGTGAACCAAACAACCGCGCAGGATGCAACTGATTTCCATCCCACTCCAAAGCGTTGGAGTGTTCACGCCCTGATCGCGAGCACGCTCAAGCCAACGAACCATCGGACCATAGGCGGCGATCGAATGGTGATCGGTGACGGCAATGTGACTCAGCTTGCGCGCATTGGCTTGTTCAATCAGTGCAACCGGTTCCAGGCTTCCGTCACTGCAGACGGTATGGCAATGAAAATTGAGTAAATCTGGACAGCTCTCAGGTCCAACCGTGTTCAGAACAGCCCGCAGTGGGTGCTGGTCATGCGTCACTGGCTGACTCCTGCGCGAGCGCTGCTTCGCGGAGACGTCGCCAGCGGGCATAAAACTGAATCGTGCCGGCCATAAACACCACGAGTCCAACGGTTAACCAGGTTGCTGCTCCTGTTGGAAATTGGGTTTTGAAGACCACCAGCATCACCACGAGAACAAGCAACAGGGTTGGAAGTTCGTTGAGAGCACGGAGTTGCCTGCCGCTCCACTGGCAAACCCCAGCTTGCAGTTGTCCCATCAGTCGATAACAGAACACGTGATAGGCCAGCAACAGAGCCA
Organism: Synechococcus sp. MU1655; assembly: GCF_023630655.1. NCBI lineage: Bacteria > Bacillati > Cyanobacteriota > Cyanophyceae > Synechococcales > Synechococcaceae > Synechococcus > Synechococcus sp. MU1655. Next base: position 3,410 of record NZ_JAKUHK010000017.1, read on the forward strand.
CAAAGCCGAGCTTTGCGTGCATCCAGCCTTGCTGCAGCCAGGATGGTTGTGTGATCAACAGACCTGCCGCCATTGTCACGGTGAGGATCAGGCCAGGTGTGGTGATGATGTTGGCCAGCCGCCTTTCCATCACTGCGTACTGCGCTTTGAAGGCTTCGCGAACAGGCGACGCCTCCTCGTCCGCTTCGACGTGATAGATGAACAGTCGAACGAGATAAAAGAGACCCGCAAACCAGACCACCACGCCAACGATGTGAAGGGTCTTGAACCACAGGTAAGCCTCAGGAGGAAGCGTCAGTGTCATGACCCCATCAATCTCTCCTCAACAATAGAAAGCCGCTAGCTGAGCGAGTCAAGAAACTGTTGCGCCTTGGAGTAATGCGTTTCCATTACCTCGGCTGCCATGCGATCGAGATTTCGAGTCATCATCGCCAATCTTGGTTGTGAACGAAAAAAGTCTCCATGACGATGAATAAAACTCCAGAACAAGCCATCCCATATCTCACACCACTCTCCGGGTTTGTAGTCAGACATTTTGCGAACGTAATTGGAACCTGATATATAAGGTTTGCTCGTAAAGATTCCACCGTCTGCAAACTGACTCATCCCATAAACATTAGGAACCATGACCCAGTCGTAAGCATCCACGAACAGTTCCATAAACCATGTATAGATACGACTGGGATGGAAACCACAAAGAAGCATCGGGTTTCCCAACAGCATCAGGCGCTCAATGTGATGACAATATCCAGTGTTCAAAGCACGTTTGATTGCATCATCAATCGGTGGAATTCCCGTGGTTCCTTGGTAAAATGCGTCTGGGATGGGGCGATCTTCAAAGTTCCAAAAATTGCTATTGCGCATCGTTACTCCATGGCGCAGATACATCGCAGCCATGAATTCACGCCAACCAATGATTTGCCTCAGAAAACCCTCCAGAGAATTCAGTGGGATCTCACTAGATTCTGCAACGTCGAGCGTTTGGGTGAGAATCTGCTGGGGAGTAAGAAGCCCGAGGTTGAGCATCGGCGTTAAGACGCTATGCCACATCACACGGTGTTGGGAGCTGATGGCATCTTCATAGGTGCCGAAACCAGCCAGTCTTTGTTCCAAAAAGGTGTTAAGCCATTGTTTTGCTGATCGGTGATCAATAGGGAAATCAATTGATGGTTCTTCAGGAACCGTGATTCCTTTGGGAAGCTTTTTACGGTTATCGGCGTCATAACTCCAGCGGCCACCCACAGGAGCTCCCTGATCATCGATCAACACTCCTAAGCGCTTGCGCTGCATTTGATAGAAATTGGCCATCATTGGTTTGCGTCGGCCGCTGAAATATTTATCCATCACTTCGGTTGGCGTCAGCAACATCGGAGTGGGTAGAAGATTGAGAATGCAATGGCGCCGTTCCAATGTCTTTTTGACTCTTTTATTCAACAAATCATCGATTGGATCGACCATGTAAAATGTTTGATATCCAGAATCAATTAGTTGGTTGAGAAGATCTGATGTTTGCTGATTCTGATTGGGTGTGAGTATGCAAACGCTAAAACCTTTGGACGCAAGATCCTTTTGGTAGGCAAGCATCGTTTGTTGATGCAACTTGAGCTTGCGTGGGTGGATGGTGAGCGGCCATTGAGGATCACCTCCGAGGATCAAGGCATCTGCAATCAAGGCAATGCTGCGGTTGTCACAAATACCTGGATGGTGTTCGAAAAGCTGATGGGGAAAAACAAGTGTGATTTCCATAACGTCTTATCCGGTTTCTCCCGCTAGTCGGCAGGCACGCCGTCCCAGCGCTGTGGCTGGGATGCGATCCACCAGCCCTCCTCGTGGGCTGAGCTGCTGGTTTCGGCAGTCCATCACGACACGCTCCCGATGCCCTTGTTGATCTTCCAAGCGCATCCGCAGTTGCCAGTGATTTTTGGCGCTGCGGGTGATCTCATCGGCGCACACCACACCTGTGCATAGGCCCGGTGCCGCCAAGGCTCGATCAGGATGGATCAGACAGATGGTGAATGCGATCAACACAGTGCAGAACAGGTTCGTGGCGTGAAAGCAGCGTTTCATTCCGTGTCCTCACCTGCCATCCCCACGTTGTCCTCATCCAGTTCCTGCGGATGAAAATAGGTGCGGATCTGTTTCGCCAGAGAGAGTCCAACCCCGGGGGCTTGATGGATTTGCTCCACGCTGGCCAGCTGAATGGCGTCAATCGACTGAAAGTGAGCCAATAGATCACGCACCCGTTTCGGCCCTAGCCCAGGAATGTCAGATAGTCGTGAGCGCTTCATCCGCTGGCCACGCTGCTGTCGATGGAAGGTCACTGCGAAGCGATGCGCCTCGTCGCGCAAACGTCGCAACAACGTCACTCCGAGTTGATCCGGTTCGCTCTCGAGGGGCTGCTTTGCTTCTGGGAGGAAAATCTCTTCGCGTTGTTTGGCCAAGGAACAAACCACTAGGTCCTCATGCAAATCCAACTCGCGTAAGGCCTCCATCACTGCGGACAACTGCCCCTTACCACCATCAATCATCACGACATCGGGCCAATCGTGGAGTCCATTCATGTTCAGGCTGCTATTGGATTGACGACGGACCTCATCCAGGTCAGCACCTTCAGCTTTAACGCGGGCCCATTTGCGAAAGCGCCTGCGCATGATTTCTGCCATGGCCATGAAGTCATCGCTGTGGCCGGCCTGAATACTGCTGCTTTGGATTTTGTATCGGCGGTAATGCTGCTTGGCAGGAAGTCCGTCAATAAAGACCACCTGAGAGGCCACAGCATCACTGCCCTGAATATGACTGATGTCATAACCCTCAATTCGTCTTGGAGGTGTGGCTAACTCAAGAAGTTGAGCGAGATCCTCATTCGCTAAGGCTTGCTGCTCCTGACTTTGACGAGCCCTGCCCAGTTCAAATTCAGCGTTACGCATCACCAAATCAATCAGGTCTGCTTTTTGGCGTCGTTGGGGATGCAACACCTGTACTTTGCGCTCTCTTTGCTCGCTCAGCCATTCAGTAATCAAGCTCTGTTGAGGTAGCTCATGCTGCACCAAAATTTCTGGAGGAATCTCAACAGCATCAACCTGGCTGTAGTGCTCTTCAATGACGCGCTGAAGAATGATTCCTGCCTCTAGATTTGTTGCATCTGCGGCGAAACCAAGTCTCCCCACAAGTTTTCCAGCACGCATCTGGAACAACTGAATGGCTGCAAAATGTTCGTCTTGGGCAACAGCCAGAACATCTCTACTCACTGATGCATTAGGCAAGCTCATTTTTTGGTCAGCTGTTAATTGATCAATACCCTGAAGTTGATCGCGTATTCGTGCTGCAGATTCAAAATCAAGCCTCTCGGCGTAACGTTCCATTTGCTGGTTAAGGAGTTTCCTGAGTTCATCGCTTCGACCCTGAAACACCATCGCAACTTTGCGTAAAATTTGGTGATAATCCTCAGAGCTCACCTTCTCTTGACAAACTCCTGGACAACGGCCAATCGAATAATTAAGGCAGGTTCGATTAGGATAAAGTGGTCGTGGACGTTGGCGTAGTGGAAAAACACGTTTTACAAGAAACAGGGTCCTTCTCAGTAAGCCCACATCCACATAAGGTCCATAAAACCGATCAAGTGGGCTTCTAAACCTTCGACGTCTAGTAATGAAAATTCGGGGGTAGGCTTCGCTCCAGGTAATGCAGAGATAGGGATATTTTTTGTCGTCTTTCAGCAACACATTAAAATGTGGTTGCTGGTTTTTGATCAGATTCGATTCCAGAGCGAGCGCTTCAGCTTCGCTATCCGTCACGATGAATTCGATTTCACAGATTTGCCGCACCATCAAGCGGATGCGTGGACTCAGGTCATGGCTGCTTCGAAAGTAGCTTCGAACCCTGCTGCGCAAGGTTTTTGATTTTCCGACGTAGAGCAACCGGTCGTCGGCATCGCGCATGAGATAACAGCCCGGCTCTGGGGGGATCTCTTTCAGGCGCTGTTCCAGGCGCTCCGGTTGCTCTAGCAAAGGACGCTGCATCTCTTGAATCTAGAGAACCTGCGCTGCATAGGATCCGATCAGTCCTTCATGGCTGATGCGCGCTCTCTACCCGGGCAGTTTTGATCCACTCACCCTTGGTCATCTCGATTTAATCGAGCGTGGCTGTTCCTTATTCGGAGAAGTCGTTGTGGCTGTTCTCCAGAACCCAGGCAAGTCTCCCGCTTTTAGTCTTGATCAACGGTTGGAGCAAATCACTCAGGCCACCTCCCATCTACAAGGGGTCACGGTGACCAGCTTCAACGGCCTAACGGTGAACTGCGCTCGCGAACACCATGCCCAGTTGATCCTGCGTGGATTACGAGCGATGAGTGATTTTGAATACGAACTCCAAATTGCCCATACCAACCGATCTTTGGATTCAGAATTTGAAACAATTTTTCTCAGCACTGCAGCCCACTACAGCTTTTTGAGCAGTTCGGTTGTGAAAGAAGTGGCTCGATTTGGTGGCCGTGTGGATCACATGGTTCCGGCGGTGGTGGCGGAAGACCTCAAGAGGTTCTTTAATTCGGCTTTATAAGCCAGTTGCGATGAGCGAGATCCAGTTCTCCGTGCTCGACCAGCTCGATCAGCTCGAGGAAATTGTTCTCGAAGGTAGTCGCATTCCTTTTAGCGGTGGCAGGCTAGTCAATGAGCAGGATGCCGTCGAGATCATCGATGGCGTTAGAGAGGCCCTTCCCGGGCAGGTCGTGCAAGCTGATCAGTTGCTGCAAAAGAAGGACGAATTCATTTCCTCAGCGCGCAGTCAGGCCGACGAAATTGTTCAAAAAGCCCAGCTTCAGCGCGAACAGCTTGTGAGTGCGGCTGCGGTTCGCCAGGAAGCTGAACGTCAAGTTAATGAAATGAGAGATCAAGTTCGCCAGCAGTGCGAACAGCTCCTCCAGAGTTCTCGCCAGCAGGCCGCTCAAATGGAGCACGAAATGCAGTCCAAGCAAGTTCAGCTTGATCAGCAATATGCAACGCGTCGTCAACATTTAGAGCAAGAGGCTCTGCAACGCCGTCAACAACTTGATCAAGAAGCGCTCGAACTCAAGCGCCAATTGGCTGAGCATCATGAGCGAAGTCGACAGCAGTCTGCTCAAGAGTTAGAGCAAATCCGTCTTGAAGGGGTCAAACTCCAGAAAGAAGCTCAATCGGAAGCTGAGCGTATTCATAACGATGCTCTGCAGTTTCGTCAGCAGACTCAACAGCAGTGTGAATCGTTGATTCAGCGCACACGCCAAGAAGCAGCCTCTGTTCAAGACGGTGCTAACCGCTACGCCGAGCAAACCCTTGGCGAATTAGAGCAGCGACTCAAGGAGATGGCTCAGGTGGTGTTGGCTGGGCGCCAGGAACTCGTCAAGATTCAAATGATTCGCCCCGAGAGTTCAGCATCTGAAACAGAAGCTCTTGAACCAAACAATCGTCAGGGAAAAGCGGTCTCGATGAACAAAGCACGTCGTGCAGCTTCCCGTCTTAGATCGATGAAGGGCACGGGCTGAGGTTGTACACGGTCCTCAAGATCTGGCCGATCGTTGCGTTAGGTCGGCTAGCACCATTCGAGATCATGCTCACGTAGCGAGGCCCGTCGTTCGTTTGGAGAATTCCTGAAATTGAGCGCACCCCACTAATCGTTCCTGTTTTGCCCCAAAACTTGCCTTGGATCGGTGAACCGATGAAGTAGTTGCGCAGCGTTCCTCTCTGTCCAGCAATCGCCATCGAAGCTTGGTAATAAGCGGCGTAAGGGTGTTGATCCATCCGCATCAATAACGCAGCAATGGTCTGACTTGACACACGGTTGTTGCGCGAAAGACCACTGCCGTCTGCAACTCTGAGTCCCTCCACAGAGATCCCTTGTTGCTGCATCCAACGGTGTGCGGCTGCCGAAGCCGCTCTCACATCCCATTGGTCAGCCGCTTGTCTCAGCAAAACTTCTGCCGTGAAGTTATGACTTTCAGTGTTGGCAAGGCTCATCAAGGCATGCATCGGAGCAGAGGTCTCTTCATGCACCACGATTTGATCGTCGCTTTGTTGTCGCTGTTGGCTGTTTCGAATCGGTAGCACTTGTTGGACCTGGACGGATCCGCCGCGACGCTTCACTTCTTTCTTGAACAACGTCTCTAACCGTTTGTAGGGATCGTTCACAGCACCTCCTAGAGCGTTACTGGTTAGGGCAAGGCGAGTGATTGGGGCTCCATAGGCATAGGCGCGATCTGCGGGGTGCCAATCGTTCGGCCACCAGTTTTGGCGAGGTTCTTCCTGCACCATCAACTTCACGGATCCGGCTGAGGCTCCCCGTGCTCCTCCTTGACCCATAGCGGCCATGGCAAAACGCTGTAAACCGGCAATGCCAAGATCAGGATCCCCTTGACCCTTGAGTTCAAGGGTTCCATCAGCCCGTTGGACTAACTGAGTTCGCAAGCGGAAATCTGGACCTAATTGGTCGAGGGCGAAGGCGGTACTGATGAGTTTTTGGTTGGAGGCTGGAATGCGTGCCATCCCGCCATTGACGTCGCCCAGCAAATCACCATTGCTGTTAACCACTGAAACGCTCCAGGATCTGGCAACGGGTGCGAGCAAGCGATTCAGAGCTTGCTGCAGAGGTGCACAGGAGCGTCCTCTCTGTTGGAGATCGGGAAGAGGCTGGTTGGACGGTGGTGGTGGAAGGGTAAGCAGTGGGGGCTGCTCGGCCTTACCAGGAATTGAGGCTGTAGTGCTTGCCGCCAGCGTTAGGACAAGGAGAGCTGCTTTCATTGCACCTTCAAGCCACTAACCGTTCCATTGAGGCGGTAAAGCTCACCTTCAAGTTCGACGGGTATGCCGACTTTCAACTTGGTACCGGCCAGAACCACGCCAGATTTGGACACCGTTGCATCACCTTTCAGCACAAAGCGAGCATTCAATGTGCCCACAGTCGCTCGGTTTGGATCGGGTGCCGTCACGACGGATCCATCAGGTTGAACCGCTACTAGCACTCGGTTGATGTCATCAACGCGAATCAACTTGACGCTTCCAGCGGGTTGATTCCGAATGATGATGCTCGCCCGTCCTGAAGCAAGCGCTTCCTGGACCAATGCTTCAGGGTCTGCGGCACTCACCCGACGAACGTCCACCATGATTTGCACAGATTTCACAGACCCGTTCGCTTTTGCGAACGTATTAGAGAGCTTTGGACTCCAAAGCACCCCACCAACGGCGACCAGTGCAATCAGGCCAGCAGTGGTATCGAGAACTGACAACCCTCGTAATCGGTCTCTGAAAGCCATACCCATTCCCGATCACCTGGCCAGAGTAAAAGCCTTATTCAGGAACTTCAACTCCTTAGATCCTCGATGAAGCGGTCGACGGCTCCTAATTGGCGTCCAAGACTGTCACCTTCGCCATTGATTGCCATTTCAATAGCCTCAGCGTCTGGCTTTGAGGGCATCGTTCCCAAGAACCGATAGCCATCAGGATCCGCTTTAAAGAGATGCCACATCTCCACTTCGGTTTGCAGGAGTGCCCCTGCAGCAAGCGGTTCTAAATGGAAAGCAGACCTCCAGACCGAGAGAAATCCTTTGCGTCTGGCCCTAGCGACACTGCCGAGACCAACTCCAGCATCTTCAAGCTTTCCATTGAGCAGAACCACCGTTCCCTGCCAGCTCTTGCAGATCTGTTCGACCATCTCGTAATCACTTGGCTGCGGTCCAATGGCCAAGAGCAACCGACCTGTGATTTCGGGATCCACGGAAAGCATTAGATCCTTGAGGGCAAGGCAGTGGGTCGCCAGTTCGGGGCTTTCTCGCTGCGCCAGGGCCGCTGCCCCTGCATCAGGCCAGCCCAATACCACGTCCTGACCGCCAGCCTCTAACGCTTTGGCTAGTCGCAAAGCTGGTTTTAAGATCCTGAGTCCTTCGAAGCGCCAGGTCACGGTCCAGCGCTGTTGCTGACGATCGCTCAGAGCTTTCTTGAGAGAGTCGAGGGTCATCGACTCGGCCTGGACAAGATCGGCAGGAAGGGTGACGGACAAACTCAACTCGATGGGAGGGCTTCGCGGGGAGAGTACCTAGACGTCAGACACGATTGTGGTTCATGCGATCGATGGCGTTTTGAAACCGATCGTTGATCTCAGTCAAGGTTCCAGGATGAATCCAGTAGCCAAGACTGAGTCGAAGCCCCGATCGTTGCCATAGGGGATCCACGCCCATCGCTTTAAGGATGGGGCTATCACTATCGCGGCCGGAGGAGCATGCACTCCCACTACTTGCTGCGATTCCTTCACGATCCAGGGCTCGTACCAAGGCACGACCCGACATGGGCTGTCCGTAGCGATCGGAGACCAGCATTGAGATGTGGTGCGGTAAACGCTCCGTGGGATGACCACTGAGGCGGATTGCATCGTTTTGGCAAAGCAGGTCAAACAAGGTATCGCGCACGGTTGCGATTCCTGATCCTGATGATTCAACTTGATTTACCTGACAAGAAGCGATGTCACGGAATGCTGCTGCCATTCCTTGCGCCAGGACGGGGCACTCAGTACCGGCGCGAAGACCATTCTCCTGTTCACCTCCGGCAAACAAGGGCTGGATCCGTTCAGCGATCTCCTGTCTGATCAGTAACAGACCGATGCCTCTTGGACCACCGCACTTGTGTGCTGAGGCCGTTAGGAGATCAACCGGAAGCTCATCCCAATTTGGGCAACCCTGGCTCAGGACTTGGGTGGCATCGGTATGGAACGGAATGCGCTTTGAACGACATGCCTCTCCAACGGCCTGAATCGGTTGAAGCGTACCCACCTCGCTCTGACCCCAGATTAAAGAGACGAGTTTGGTTGGAGGTTGCAGGAACCGATCCAGATGCTGCATTTGGATCTTTCCGTGGGCATCCACGGGCCATCGTTCAATCGTCCATCCGCACGCAATCAATTGCTCAGCTGCTGCAGAAACAGCCGGGTGTTCTACAGCAGAGATCACCAATCGTCCTGGTGACATGGATTTGGCGACACCAAGCAGGGCGAGATGGGCTGACTCGGTGGCACCAGAGCTGAACAGGATGTTTGATCGGTCAGCCCTCAGGCTGTCGCTGATGGAAAGACGTGCACGTTCGAGTGACTCGGCAGCATCACAGCCGATTCGATGAAGGCTTGAAGGATTCCCCCAATTGTCTTGCTGCGCTCTGATCATGCAGGAGATCACGCTCTCCCTTAAGGGAGCGGTGGCACACCCATCTAGGTAAAAGTAGGGCTCTTCAGGGCCTCTCATCGCGTTGAAAGCGGGATAGTGTTCGCTCCTCCAGGGAATCGCCAGCGAGGTTGATCATGGCGTCGAGTGAAGTTGATGATAAAAATTCTTGGACGAGCGCTTGAGCTTCATCGCGTAAGCAATGGTCAGGTTGTTGGCAGGTGTCTTGGCAATCATTCGCGCAGTCCAAACTGTTCTTGGCTTGCGTTGATGGTGTGGAAGCATCGGCGCTTGATGGGGTTGTCTGTTCAACTGTTGCCGCTGATGTCGGCTGTTCCGGTCTTGGCTGTGGCAATAATTCAGGATTCAGAACTCCATCAAAAACAGCTACGGCAGGTCCTGTCATAAACACGGAGCCTTCGGGATCGGGCCAGCTGATCTCGAGTGGACCGCCCGGGAGTTTTACCGTGGCCTCTGATCCCGATAACCCGAGCAACGTTGCGGCAACGAGTGTGGCGCAGGCCCCCGTTCCGCAAGCAAGGGTTGGACCTGCTCCGCGTTCCCACACGCGGATTTCAAGGGTCTGTTCGTCGATCACTTCCAGGAAGTGAACATTGGTTTTGGCGGGAAATAAAGGAGCGACCTCCAGTGCCGATCCCCATGCATCAAAGGGAATGGACTTGAGGTCTTGCACGGGCACCACCACATGAGGATTGCCCATGCCCACAGCCGCGAGCTGAAGGGTGCAGCCCTGGAGATCAATCTCCCCTTGTGGAAGTCCAGACCGTCCTTTCGGAAGCGTGGTTGGAATTTGATCCGAATTCAGAAATGGCTGACCCATATCAACTCGGATCTGTCCGTCTTCACATAGTTCAGGGACGATGACGCCCGCCATGGTTTCGGTTCTCCAGGTTCGTCCTGGCTGATCTCCATCGCTATCAGCCAGAAAACGGGCTAGGCAGCGAATGCCATTGCCGCACATCTCTGCTTCGCTTCCATCCGCATTGAAAATGCGCATCCTCAGTTCTTCGCCCTGCTGTGGGGGCAGGGCCAAAATCAATCCATCGCCTCCGATCCCAAAGCGTCGATCACAGATCTGGCGCACCCAATTTGGATCTGGTTCGGTGATGTTGAGAGGAAGTTGTCCAGCACGACCTTCCAATAACACGAAGTCATTGCCTAAGCCCTGGTACTTGCTGAATTGGATCATCTCCTCAAACTCCAGTATGGAACTGGGTTCCTTGAATGTTTCCATGACCAGTATTGACACTCATTACGATACGTTACATGTGCTATTTGATCATCCTATTCGACACTCGTGCTGAAGACGCTTAGCCCTTTGAAGATTGCCTATCGAGCCTCTCTGCTTCTGTCGTTTCTAGCAATATCAAAGATAACGAGATTTGTCTCATAGCTTTACTGGCTCCTCTCAAAGTATTTAATTTGCTTAAGTCCTATTGAAACTAGTCACTACTGCAAACCGTATGTCTTTTGGAATCGTAGATCTGAATTGCCCCGATCTTTTATTTGCTCGGCCTCACTCAAAGCCTTCTCAGTAATTAAAAGTCTAAGCATCATATTTAGTGATGGGTAAAGATCTCCTGTTCCGCTCTTGGTGACCTGGCGCGACAGACCGAGCGTTCGATGAATGCCCTGTCATGTCAATACTTTTCAGCGATCAGCCAGCGTAGATCCAGCCAGCAGCCCTAGGGGAGCCCATGCCCATGCTGTGTGTTCATGCTCGGTTGCTTTTCCTGATCGTGGAGGGAACGGACCTCCTTTGACCTGTCATGAGTGACGCTAACAGGTAGATAGCGCGGCTCATATGTATTAAGTATACGATTCGATAATTATATTGAAATGCATGGCTTCTTCTTGATTAGCCCTTTAAAGTCAATGTAATACTCATGATAATTTAAATCAGAAGCTAAGGGGCGTTCGGATGATTTCAGTAATGTCTACATGCGACTTTGTCGTGGACTGCGTGCAGGCCTCGCTCGCTCGCGATCTCATCCAATTTTGAGATGACCCTCCACAGAATTACGCATCATCTGAGCTGTATTCGGCATCGATAGG
>NZ_JAKUHK010000018.1:0-14634 GCF_023630655.1 Synechococcus sp. MU1655
CAAACAGTAGTTTCACGGTGCCAACGGGACCGTTGCGGTGCTTGGTCACGATCACTTCAGTGATACCTCGGTCTGGGGTCTCCGGGTTGTAGTACTCGTCGCGGTAGATCATCAACACCAGATCGGCGTCTTGCTCAATTGAGCCTGATTCCCTCAGGTCGCTGAGCATGGGGCGTTTGTTGGTGCGCGATTCCACTCCGCGGCTGAGCTGAGAGAGGGCGATTACCGGCACGTTCAGCTCGCGGGCCATGCCCTTGAGCCCCCTGGTGATCCGCGAGATCTCCTGCACTCGATTGTCGGGGCTGGAACCCTCCATGAGCTGCAGGTAATCAATCACCACGAGGCCAAGCTCTTTTCCTTGTTCGGCCATCAGCCGGCGACAGAGCGAGCGCATCTCAAGGACTCCTGAGTTCGGCTTGTCATCGATGTACATCGGTAATTGCCCCAGGGTGTTGATGCCTTGGCCCAGCAAGGGCCATTCCTCCTGTTGCAGCCGGCCGGTACGCAGGCGGCCCGCTTCGATGCCAACCTCCATCGACAGCAGGCGGTAGGTGAGTTGCTCTTTGCTCATCTCCAAGCTGAACATGCACACCGGAAGGTTGTGCAATTGAGCCACGTTTTTGGCCAGGTTGAGCACGATCGAGGTTTTGCCCATCGCTGGCCGGCCGGCCACGATGATTAGGTCGCTGCGCTGCAGGCCTTGGGTCATCGCATCCAGGTCGTAGAAGTTCACCGGAATGCCCGCTACCGAGGTGCCAAGCGATCGGCTTTCGATCTCGTTGAAGGTGCTGGTGAGAATTTCAGCGGTGGGAGTGAGGCCTTTGGAGGGTTTCTCTTGGCTGATGGCAAAAATTTTCTGTTCGGCCTCATCCAGCACCTGCTCCATCGGCAGGCTTTGGTCAAAGCCAAGCTGAATGACCTCATTGCCGGAGCGGATCAGCTGCCGGCGCAGGAACTTATCCATCACCAGCCGAGCCACCTGCTCGATGGAGGCTGTGGATGCCACCCGTTCCACCAGCTCCACCAAACGGCTGCTGCCGCCAACTTTCTCAAGCGATCCCGTATCGGCCAGCCAGGCGGTCATCGCGGTGAGATCGGTGGGCTTGCCCTGGCTATGGAGCATCACCGCGGTCCGAAAGATCTCCCGGTGGGCACCTAGATAGAACGCCTCGGCTTGGAGCACGTCGGCAACCCTTCCAATGGCGTCGGGATCCAACAAAATCCCCCCCAAAACCGCTTCTTCCGCTTCCAGGTTCTGGGGTGGAAGCGAGTCGGGTAGAGCTTCGAAATTGGGCTCGTCGCGTTGACGGCCTTTGCCGTAGCCCCGCTGTCCCCCACCTTCGCTCGCGCTGTGATCAGGTTGGGAGACACTCACCATGGCAGTGAACTGGCGCCGTTAAGTCCTCACACTCTGGCTGGCCGTGAAGCCCATGCCAAGAGTCAATAACTGACGACTTCGAGGTTGATTTCTGCTGTGACTTCGCTGTGCAGCTTTACCTGCACCTTGTAGGAGCCCGTGCGATGGATATCGGGAACGGTGATGTCGCGGCGATCCACTTCCTTCTTGGTGGCCGATTCGATCGCTTCGGCCACGTCGCCATTGGTCACGGTGCCAAACAGCACGTCGTCTCCACCTGTTTGCTTCTTCACGGTGAACCGCCCGATCGTGTCGAGAGCGGTGCGGAACGCCACAGCATCCTGCTTGAGGGTGGCTTGCCGCTCAGCTTCCTTGGCCCTTCGGTGCTCGACCTGCTTCATCACCGCTGGGGTGACGGGAACAGCTTTGCCGAAAGGAAGCAAGAAGTTGCGTGCGTATCCGGGTGCTACGTCAACCAGATCGCCATCGCGGCCCAGGCTGAGGATGTCCTCATTGAGTACGACTTGTACGCGCTTGGCCATGGCGATTTAGAAGAGGTTGACGATGAGAAGCGATTGCGAAGTTTACGACGCGACCGGTAGGCGGACCTTGGTTGCGAGTCCTAAGGCGCGCAAGAGGCGGATGTGTTCCCAGGTGAGATCGATTTGACCTGGCTGCATGCCGTGGCGTGCGGAGTGGGGGAATGCATGGTGATTGTTGTGCCAGCCCTCGCCGAAGGTAAGCGCCGCAACCCATTTGTTGTTGCGTGATGCGTCACCGCTGTCATAGACGACGTTGCCCCAGCAATGGGTGGCGGAGTTCACAAGCCAGGTGACGTGATAGACGACCACCAGGCGCAAGGGAATGCCCCACAACACCAAGGCCCAACCGCCAGCACCTGTGGCCGTGCCGATCCAGAACAACAGCAAACCAAGGGGGAGCTGGAGCCAGAGGAAATGGGCATTCAGCCAGCGGTAATAGGGATCACTCATGAGATCACCGGTGAGGCGAGGCACTGCAGGCATGGCTTCGATCGGGTGGAACATCCAACCCATGTGACTCCACCAGAACCCGCGATGGCTGTTGTGATGATCTGCATCCGTATCGGAAAACTTATGGTGATGCCGATGCAGCCCCACCCAGTCGATCGGACCGTGTTGGCAGCTCAGGGCCCCGCAGGTTGCGAAAAAGCGTTCCAGCCAAAGGGGTAGGCGGAAGGATCGGTGTGTGAGCAGGCGGTGATAGCCAAGGGTGACACCAAGGCAAGCTGTAACCCAGTACAGAACCAGCAGGCTGGTGACAGCAGGCCAGCTCCAGAAGCCAGGCAGAAGGGCCACCGCCGCAAGGGCGTGGATCACGATCATGAATCCAATCGTGACGGAATGTTGGTGATTTTTAGGGCTGGTTGCAGGCTCGCCTTTGCGTGGGCGACGAAGAAGACTTGCTTGAGCCACTGCCAGATGCGAAGCTGCCGGCCGACTGGGCGGCGACGGAGTTCTGATCGTGCTTGAAACCATGGCTAATCCGCTTGATGTCCATAATTTACACCCAATAAGGATCCGTATCAAGTGACGAAGGGAGAAGTCGTTTCTGATCATGTGACCAAGGGTTACCGGGATCGGCTCGATGAGGGCCGTCGGGCGATGGCGCACTTGATCCATGTCTGGCATGAGCGCAATGGCTGGTCCCACAAGGTGTTGCCTGCCCTCGCGGATGCTCTCGATCTCGGTCGTGTGCACAATTCCCAAATTTCGAACTTGCGCAACGGCAAGCTTGCCTCCCCCGGCCCCGAGGTGTTCCTGGCTCTCGGGCAGGCCAATGCGATCCTTGATGCAGGCTTGGATCCGATCCAAGAGCATCTCGCTCAGGTGCATCCCGATCTACTCAAGGTGCTCAAAGTGAGCGCTGTTCCTGTTGTCAGCGCTAATGGCAACCCCTTGGGTGCAGGCGAGTTATTGGAGATCTTTGTAGGCCTCGCCCCTTTGCCACCTGGTTTTGATTGGCGCATTGATCCCGTCGAGGCGGCCGCCTTGAGTGCAGCGCTTGCCGATTGTCTGTGCCGCGGGAAGTCGTGGCGTCAGTGCCGCGATCAGTTGATGACTGCTTATCCAGTCGGAAAAACCCAACGACGGGAGCGTTTCGCCGCCGTCATGGCGGGTCTGCGTGATTATTCAGCGGAGGAGCTTGATGGGGAGTTTCTCGATCTCCACGCCACCTATCTCGTTCTGGGTGGTCAAAACGGGGAGACTCCAGCCGCATTTCTTGAGGAATTGCGCCGTCGTCTCCCCTTGATGGAAGCTTGAGAGGATTAGCCGGAGTAGCGGGCTTGTCGCACTTTGCGGGTGAGGCCGAGTCTGCGAAGCAGGCGAATGTGCATCCATGTGATGTCAAATTCGAACCATCGCAAGCCATGGCGGGCGCTATCCGGATAGGCATGGTGGTTGTTATGCCAGCCCTCTCCAAAGGACAGCACAGCCACCCACCAGCAGTTGCGTGAGAGATCAGGACTGTTGAAATTCCTATAGCCAAAGGCGTGAGTGGCGGAATTCACCAGCCAAGTCACGTGATACACAACGGCGAGACGTAAGGGGATGGCCCATAGAACGAGACCAACTCCTCCTCCGTGCACTCCTGCTGCTTCTCCATACCAGTAAAGAGCTAACCCCAGTGGAATCTGGAGCAAGAGAAACCAGCGGTCGAGCCAGACATAAAAACGATCACTCAGCAAATCCCCCGCATAGCGATGCTTCTCTTTCAAGGCGGGAATGTCGTGGAGCATCCATTCGCTGTGACTCCACCACAACCCTCGGCCCGCATCGTGGTGATCATTGGGTTGATCTGAAAAGCGGTGATGGTGGCGATGCAGAGCCACCCAATCGATCGGTCCGCTCTGGCAGGCCAGGGTGCCCATCACCACGAGAATCCGCTCCAGCCAACCGGGCACTTCAAAGCTGCGATGCGCCACCAGCCGATGCAGGCCCAGGGTGACGCCCAGTACGGTCATCCAATACAAAACGCCGAAGGCAACCAGACCTTGCCAGCTCCAAAAGCGTGGAAGTAAGGCCACCGTTGCCAGCACATGGATCACGACCATGAAGCTGGTGGTCCCCCCTTTAAGGCGGCGCTGGTGTGAGGGAAGCATCTGACGCGGTGCCATCACGGCTGCGCGAATGCGCAGCTCGCGTTTGGTGCTGGCGTCAGCCGGGGTGGATGTGACCAAAAGAGTCTCCGTGCACCGGATCTAGAGATTCAGACGACGAGAAGCCGGTGAATCTTGAGTCGGCTGGAAAGTGCGAATGTAAAAGAATTCAGCACAAAAAGTGCAACCAAGGAGAGATGGATTCAAATCCTGAGGATCGCTCAATGGCTGCTGCGACCGTTGAGGAGTGGGCGCAGGCGCGAATTTGGCAAGCGAGAGATCGGCTCAGGCCCATGGCAGAGCAACGCACGGAAGGCGTGTCGGTTCGCTTGGCAAAGGTGCTGAACGCCTTTGCTGCGGAGCGTGTCGGGACCCAGCATTTCGCGTCTGTGAGCGGCTATGGCCATGGCGATCAGGGGCGAGAGGTGCTGGATCGTGTCTTTGCCAGGGTGCTGGGTGCTGAAGCTGCAGCTGTCCGACTTCAATTTGTGAGTGGCACCCATGCGATTGCTGCCGCTCTATTCGGGGTGTTGCGCCCTGGGGAGCGGATGCTCTCGATTACGGGCCGTCCCTACGACACCCTTGAAGAGGTGATTGGTTTGAGGGGAGAGGGGCAGGGGTCTCTCCGTGACTTCGGCGTGCGGTACGACGAGCTTCCCTTGCTCGACTCTGGAGCGGTCGATGAGGCGGCTTTGGAAGCGGCTTTAGAAACCCCCCGCCGGCTGGTGTTGATTCAGCGCAGCTGTGGATACAGCTGGCGCCCATCGCTCTCTATCGACACGATTGGACGCCTCTGTGAGCGCATTCATGCCCGGCAGCCCGATTGCGTTTGTTTTGTAGACAACTGTTATGGAGAGCTGGTGGAGGAGCGGGAACCTCCGGAGGTTGGTGCCGACCTGGTGGCTGGTTCGTTAATTAAGAATCTTGGTGGCACGATCGCCCCCGCTGGTGGCTACGTGGCTGGTCGGGCCTCGTTGGTGGAACAAGCCTGCTGCCGGCTGACGGCCCCAGGGATTGGGAGCGAGGGCGGCAGTGGTTTTGACCTGCATCGCCTGCTCTTGCAGGGCTTGTTTCTCGCTCCGCAGATGGTGGCGGAAGCCTTGATCGGTGCAGATTTGGTGGCGGCTGTGTTCGCTGATCTTGGCTATCCAGTGCAGCCCTCCGCTGGGGAGCCCCGCAGTGATCTCATTCAGGCTGTGCAGATTGGAGACCCAGATGCCTTGAAATTGATTTGCCGGGCCTTCCAGGGGGTCTCACCAGTGGGCTCCTATCTCGACCCAGTGCCTGCGCCGATGCCTGGTTATGCCAGTGATTTGGTGATGGCCGGCGGCACCTTTATCGATGGGAGCACCAGCGAATTTTCTGCCGATGCTCCCCTGCGAGAGCCGTTCAATCTCTATGTGCAAGGAGGAACCCATCGCGCCCACGTTGAGCTGGCTCTAACTCGGGCGCTTTGCGCATTGTTGACGGCAGGTTGGGTTGATCTGGCGCAAACTGGATAACAACCGCATCTTCTGGCCCGATGGCCTTCGACTTCCCCGACCAGTTTCGGTTCGCCGACAGTCATGAATACGTCCGGCAGGAAGCGGAGCTTGTGCGGGTTGGACTGAGCGCCTATGCGGTTGATCAGCTCGGCGACATTGTGTTCGTGGATCTGCCAGAGGTTGGGGCTGATCTCAGCCGTGGAACCAGCTTTGGAACCGTGGAATCGGTGAAGGCCGTTGAGGAGATGTACGCGCCGATCACGGGCAAAGTGGTTCAGCGCAATGAAGCAGTGTTAGCCAATCCTGAGGAGCTTCAAAATGATCCTCATGGAGAGGGTTGGCTTCTGGTTATTCGCCCGTCAGAACTTCCCCAGATTGAAGAGTTGATGGATTCAGCGACTTACTCCGCCAAGGTGGCGGCTGCATAACGGAAGCTTGATTGGGTCGTCGATGCGGCGGGGACTTCCTTACAGTCGCCGTCACCGCAACCGGCCTTTTGACCTTGCTTGAACAGCGTGTGTCTGACGCGTCGGTGGCTGAGCCGCTTTCCCCGTTCGTAAGTCGCCATATCGGCCCCGGAGAGCAGGCGCAACAACGGATGTTGAAGGCGCTTGGATTTAAGGACCTCGAGGCGTTTTTACGCGCTGTAGTTCCTGCCAATATTTTTGATTCACTGCCTCCTGTTGAGGCTCTTCCCCGTGGTTGCACCGAAGCCAGTGCTCTGGCTGAGTTGCGTGCTTTGGCTGACGCCAATCAGGTGCGCCGATCGCTGATTGGCTTGGGTTACTACGACACGGTGACCCCAGCGGTGATCCAGCGTCAGGTGTTGGAAAACCCCTCTTGGTACACGGCCTATACCCCCTATCAAGCTGAGATCGCTCAGGGGCGTCTGGAAGCACTGTTCAATTTTCAGACCCTGATCAGCGAGCTCACGGGCTTACCGATCGCTAACGCCTCGCTGCTCGATGAAGGCACTGCCGCAGCAGAAGCAATGGCCATGAGCTTGTCCACCTGTCGCCGTCAGGAGGCCAAGCGATTTTTGGTGGACGCTGCTGTGTTGCCCCAGACATTGGCCGTTTTGCAAACCAGGGCCCTCCCCATTGGAGTGGAGCTGGATGTGGTGGAGCCGGAGGCGTTCCGCTGGGGCGAGGATGTCTTTGGGGTTTTGCTCCAACTACCAGGGCGTTGTGGGCGCCTTTGGGATCCGACCGCCTGCATCGCTGCTGCCCATCACAGCGGTGCCCTCGTCACCGTGGCGGTGGACCCCCTTGCCCAGGTGCTGCTCGCACCGGTTGGTGAGCTCGGTGCCGACATCGCCGTTGGAAGCACCCAGCGTTTTGGTGTGCCGATGGGCGGGGGCGGTCCCCATGCTGCCTTTTTTGCCACCCGCGATGCGTTTCGTCGCCAGGTTCCTGGCCGAATTGTCGGCCAGTCCCGCGATGCTGATGGTCAGCCAGCGTTTCGGCTGGCCTTGCAGACCCGTGAGCAGCACATCAGACGCGACAAAGCTACGAGCAACATTTGTACGGCCCAAGTGCTGCTGGCTGTGATGGCGTCGTTTTATGCCATCCATCACGGCCCGGAAGGGCTGGAGGCGATGGCCCACAAGCTTGTGGCGCTTCGGTCTCAGCTCGAACAGGCGGTTCGTCAGTTGGGCTATTCGCTTGAGGAGACGCCTCGTTTTGACAGTTTTGATGTCTATGGATCGATGGCACCGCAGGTCCATCACCTGGCAGCAGGTGAAGGCATCAATCTTCGTGTTTTGCCCGATGGCGCCTCAGTCGAGACTGCTCAGGGATTTGGAATCAGCCTGGATGAACTCTCGGACTCGGACGAGATCAGCCGTCTCATCGCGGTTTTGGCCCAAGCGGTGGAAGCTCCTGTCCCAACCGACCTAGGAGAGCTGAGCAGCGATGCACTTTGGAAAGGCGTTCCCTGTCGCCAAGCTCCCTGGCTTCAACAGTCGGTCTTTCATCGCTACCGCAGTGAAACCGAGCTGATGCGCTACATCCAGCGATTGGTGAGTAAGGATCTTTCCTTGGTGCACGGAATGATTCCCCTGGGAAGCTGCACCATGAAGCTCAATGCGGCTTCAGAGCTTGTCCCTGTGAGCTGGCGGGAGTTTGCGGCGATGCATCCCTTTGCTCCTCTGGATCAGCAGAAGGGGTCTCAGCGCATGGTTGAGGACCTCGCAACGTGGCTGGCTGCCCTCACCGGTTTTGCAGGTGTGTCGCTTCAGCCCAATGCCGGTTCGCAGGGGGAATATGCAGGGCTGCTTGTGATTCGTGCCTGGCATCGCTCCCGCGGAGAGGCCTCCAGAGATGTCTGTCTCATCCCAACCAGTGCCCATGGCACCAATCCAGCCAGCGCCGTCATGGCGGGCATGCGCGTCGTGCCGGTGGCCTGCGATGACGAAGGCAATGTGGATGTGGAGGATTTGCGCGCCAAAGCGGAGCAGCACAGCGCATCCCTAGCGGCCTTGATGGTCACCTATCCCTCAACACACGGAGTGTTTGAGGTTCGTATTCGCGAAATCTGTGCGCTCGTGCATGAACACGGTGGGCAGGTGTATCTCGATGGAGCCAATTTGAATGCGCAGGTGGGTCTATGCAGGCCTGGTGCCTTTGGAGCTGATGTCTGCCACCTGAATTTGCACAAGACCTTTTGCATCCCTCACGGTGGTGGTGGGCCTGGTGTCGGTCCAATTGGGGTGGCATCGCATCTGCGGCCGTTTTTGCCCGGACACCCCTTCATGGATTGTGCAGGAGAGCAGGCCATTCAGGCCGTGTCCGCTGCTCCTTGGGGAAGTGCAGGCATCTTGCCAATTAGCTGGATGTATTTGCGTTTGATGGGCCCTTATGGCCTGCGTCAGGCCACTGCCATCGCACTTCTCTCCGCTAACTACTTAGCCAGTCGCTTGGATGCGCACTACCCAGTGCTGTTTCGAGGGGAGAGTGGGCTGGTGGCCCATGAATGCATCCTTGACCTGCGGGGCCTGAAGCGAACCGCAGGATTGGAAGTGGATGATCTGGCAAAACGTTTGATGGACTTTGGCTTTCACGCCCCCACGGTGAGTTGGCCTGTGGCGGGCACGGTGATGGTGGAACCCACTGAAAGCGAGAGTTTGGAAGAGCTGGATCGCTTCTGCGACGCGATGATTGCGATCCGCGCCGAAGCCGCAGCAATCGAAGATGGATCCAGTGATCGGGAGAACAACCCTCTGCGCCGTGCACCGCACACCTTGGCTGCGGTCACAGCTGACAGCTGGGATCGTCCCTACAGCCGGCAGCAGGCTGCATTTCCGCTTCCTGAGCAAGCCAGCAACAAGTTTTGGCCTTCAGTGGCACGCATCGACAACGCCTTTGGCGATCGAAATCTGATTTGCACGTGTCCCAGCGTTGAAGAGATGGCCGAACCCGTTGCAATGCGGTAAGTTCACTGAAATCGGAAATAAACGTTTCGATTTCAACCACGCATGCTGACCTGTTTGCACACTGATCGGCAATTGCTCCGTCTCAGGAGGCAACATGAGTAACGACATTCCTAACATTCACGGTCAAGTGGTGTTAGCTCCAGCTGCTGCAGGCGATTCGCTTCAGTTGCCTGACCTCCCTGAGTGCCTGCAGGCAGCATTAGGACGTGGTCATACTCTTGCCATTGAGGGCACCAATGTGGTGCGCGTTCCTTTTGGAGTGCGTCGTTCCCGCCGAGTACGCCCCGAACGTCCAGAGCGTTGGGCAACTTTGGTGTTGCCATTGCAGCCCAATGGATCACCCACGCCCCCACAAGCGGCTTAAAAAATTTACTTAGGCAGCTTCAATCAAGTTGGTGCTGGCTTCGAGTTTCCAATCAACAAGAGATTTTGCGTCTTCGATCGAACAGATTGCTGTCCTAAAAGGTAGAAGTTGCATGGGGCTTCGTTCTGGTCGAACCAACCAACTCTGATTCGGTTGTTGCAACAGAATGAATCCGCGATAGCGCACTACGAATTGTGGTTCGCTAAGAAATCCCATGGAGGCTGGGGAATCGGATTGATATAGGTGTTATTTCAAGGCGAAAATGCAAATTTAAGCGTTAGCAACTGATTTTCTATAGATTCTGTTTTTGATTGTCAGTGTTTGATCATTCGCTGAGAGATTCGTCCTGTCAAAGCTGCGATGAGAGTTGATTGATGGCATTTGATGCAGCCATAGTTTGTGGTATTTGATACAACAAATAGCTTGGGTCTGTTGTACCAAAATTCACTCGGCTAGCTCAGCCCAAATAGGAGTAAGTCGGTCTGATTGCTCGAGGAGTGGATTTGGCCCATCTTTGCTTGGGTTGGATGAAACCCAAGCCCATCGCCTTGGCAAAGATTTGATGGGGATGCAGCGGTTCCACCTGAGGTCGAGATCGCGCCGTTGATCATCTGAATCCAGGCCTTTGGATAGGCGAGTTTTGGAAGTTGGATGCTTTTGCCTTGGGCAAGCCGTAGGCGCCAGAGCTGAATCGGTCGCGCAATCGCCATGGCTTCGCTGTTGTTTGGATCCAGCACTGGGATCCATTCCTGATCGGTTAGGGCAATTGTTCGTTGCTCATAGGCAGGCTCGAGTCCTTGCTGGCTGGGTTCGATCCAGATCTGCAGCAACCGGCAGGTTTGTTCGCTTTGATTGATTTCGCTGTGCATGATTTCAGTTCCGGCGCTCATGCGCTGCACATCTCCAGCCTGAATGACGCTGTGGTTTTTGGCCGAATCCTGGTGTTGGAGCTCCCCCTCGATCATCACCGTGATGATCTCCATGTCGTGATGGGAATGCATGCCAAATCCCCGACCGGCAGAAATCGTGTCGTCATTGATGACGCGTAGAGGCCCGAAGCCCATCCAGTTGGGATCGTGATGACCCGCGAAGGAAAAGCTATGCCATGACTCCAGCCAGTTGTTGGCGCTATGGAAGCGCTCTTGTGCTGGACGAAAGACCAGCGATGGATGGCAGGTGTTGGAGGGAGGTGTCATTGGGGGGCCTGTTTCTGTCCTAGGCGATGCAGTAAGTCCTGAATGGTGTCGTCCTTGGCTGGTTTGGCGTGATTGCTGACCAATTGACGACCCACCACTTCGGCCCCGAGATGGGTGAGCTGGATGCGAAGTGATAGAAGCAGTTCCAAGCCCACGCCTCCGGAGAAAGTGGCGATGACGATTGGCCGGCTATTGAAGAGCGCCCGAAAGTTGTCGCCTTGCACAGACAGCCAGGCAATCGCATTGGTGAGGCAGGGCGGAATCGAGCCGTTGTATTCGGGTGCACAGATCACCCAGCGGGGGGAGGCCATGAGTTGGGCCTCCAGGGGGGCGATCGCCTCCGGTGTGCCTTGCGTTTGAGCTCTGGGGGTGAATAAGGGCAGGTCGATGGTTGTGAGATCGAGTAGCTCTGCCGATTGGCCTAGGTTTCCCGCCGTTTCAACGAAGCGCTGGGCCAGCTTGAGGTTTTCGCCGTTGCTTGCGGTGATCACCAAGACATCGCTTGTTTTTGTTTTGTTCATGCCCAGAATTTCCACCATGCACGCTGAATTTTGCCTGATGTCTTCGCCTTCAGGTCGTGGCTGCCGTCGCAGTAAGGACTGCTCTTTGTGGCTCCACCGTTGCAGGCGTAGATCGTGGTGCGAACGATGATCCCGAGGTGCCGCCAAGGGTGGACTACGCGTTGACGGACCTCGGTCGTGAGTATTGCCAGTGCTGGATGATCTGCACGCCTGGGGCGGGCGTTAGGCGGACTTCAATTCCGCTTCCCGATAGGGCACGAAGCTGGCTTTGCGAACACCGCAAATCGGGCAGGACCAATCATCTGGAATCGCTTCGAAGGGGGTTCCGGGCTCAATTCCGGAGTCGGGATCGCCTTCAGCGGGGTCATAAATCATCGAGCACACCTTGCAGATCCATTTGCCCGGTACGGGCTCATCGGCCTGACCCGCTTGGCCTTTGCCTTGTAGTGCTTCAAGGGCAACGCCATAGGACTCGGCATGGTGCTGTTCGATGGGCGTGAGCAGGCCGAAGTTTTTGGCAGCTGTTTTAAACATGCCTGCGTGATCTTTGGATTCGCTGGTCTGTTCGTTGAACTCCGCTTCTGCTCCATGATCACGATCGTTGCGGGCTTGCTGGGCAAACTCCGGATACATGGTGGTGTATTCGTAGGTTTCGCCCTCGATGGCAAGCTCTAAGCAGCGCGTGAGCAAGGCCTGTTTGCCCTCCTCGCTAAGCGCGGCGGGGTCAGTAACAACAAGCTCAGGGTGCAGCAGGCGGAAGTGTGCAAACGCGTGTTCTGTTTCTTGGGCGGCGGTGTCACGGAAGAGCTTGGCGAGATCGCTGCGACCGAGCTTCTTGGCGACATCGGCAAAGAACAGGTATTTGCGATTGGCCATGCTTTCGCCGCCAAAGGCGGCTTCGAGGTTGGCCTGGGTAGAGGGCTTGGAAAGATCCATAGGTTGATTGGTCGATCATTTGATACTAGCGCTATCTCATACTCGCTATGAGTTAGCGCTCAGGGTTGCTGGGTCTGATTGGCGCAGTCCGTTAGTAGTTCGCGCCGCTGCGCCGTTGATGCACCGCCGTATCGGCTTTGGAATCGAGTACTCCTCCATGGGAGACCTCGGCGTAAATCAGCCAGTGATCCCCGCATTCCATACGTTGTTTCACCGTTGCTTCCATCCACGCCAAGGCCTCTGGGAGCAAGGGCTGTTCATGGGGGCTGGCTTTCAGTTCCAGCCCGGCAAAGCGATCGGCTCCAGGCTCAAACGGTTGGAGGAATTGCTTCATGGGCCCGCTCTCGCGCCCTTCGGCGAGCACGTTTAAAGCAAAGCAATCGCCGATATGCAGAAGGGCCTCAACGGCTCGATCCTTGGCGACTGCAACGGTGAATCCCGGTGGCGTGAAACTGGCTTGGGAGACCCAGCTCGCAATCATGGCGCCGGAGAGTGCACCCTTTCGCGCGGTAAGAACACAGAGAGATCCCACGACCCGACCCAGGGCCAGCACGGCAGGGTCACTGCGGCTTTCACTAAGCCCGCCTCCGCTGCGGCGTTGCTGTTTGCGTTGCTCCCGATGCAACTCGCGGCCGAATCGGGTGCCGGTTTCTTCGAGGGTTCGAATCATCGCTGCGTCGGGACTGAACTTCACCCGGATCGGGTCGAATGCAAAGTGAAATCCGCCGTCACGAAGCTTGTTTTCCAGCAGGTCGATGGCTTCACCGCTCCAGCCAAAGCTGCCAAAGACGCCCACGGGTTTACTGCGGTCTCCTTCGGCAAGGAGCGTCCCTAAGGCGGAGACGATCGGCGTTGGCGCATGGCCACCGAGCGTTGGTGAGCCGATCAAGATGCCGTTTGCTTGTTTGATCGTGTTGATCAGTTCGTTGGGAGGTGTGAATTCACAGTTGAGACTGGTGATTCGAATCCCAGTGCGACCAACACCTTGAGCTAAAGCATCAGCGATGGCAGCCGTGTTTCCGTAAGCACTGGCAAAGAGGAGTGCAACGGACAAGCTTGCTTGTTGTTGGCTTTCTCCCCAGCGTCGATAGTCATTGAACAAACTGCGCCAGCTTGTGTCGATGGCTGGACCGTGGCCAGGAGCCACCGTGGTGATGTCCAGCTCTTCAAGGCGCTCTACAAGGGAGTCCACCTGGCCTGCCATCGGTGCCATGAGGCAGTCATAAAAGTGACGTCGCTCTTCTTCCGTTGCACTGCGTCCGGACTCAGCCCATTCGTGGGTGCAGATGTGCGCTGAAAACAGCTTGCCGCTCATCAGAAGTCCGAGCGACTGTTCAAACGCCAGCAGACCCCCGGGCCATCGGGGGGTGGGCGCGGGAACGAGTTGAAGCTGGTGCCGATGGCTGAGAGGCAGGGTTTGCTCTTGGCGGATCACCTGAATGGCTGGCAGTTCGGGGATGGCTGGTTGTTCGCTCGCCTGACCTGGCGCTGCAGGTTTGCGTTGTGACCAGAGTTCTCCCAGGAGCTTGGCTCCAGCGTTCGAGGCAATCAGTTCCAGTGCGGGGTAGAGGCCTGCCAGATCACGAAGCAGCGCCACCCTGTTGGGGTTGACGTGGCCAACCACAACCTTGAGTTCGGTGGTTTCGGCGGGAAGCAGGCCGGCAAGAGCCGGGAGGAAGGCCTTGTCGTAGGCCTTGCCTGGAGGATGCACCAGGAGTGCGGTCTGATGATGGCCCTCGCCATCCGTGCCGGCATCAAACAGAAAACTGTTGGCAGTGCTGCCCCGTTCCAGCGCATATTCCAATTCGAATCGGAGCCGTTGAGGACTCAGACCCCGCAGGCAAGTGAGTCCGTCATCGATGGGCAGGCTGATCACTTGCCGCGTTGCTGCTGCAGAGGCCTCGAGGTTGGATGTTGCCATTAGTAGTGGTTCCCAACTTTGCGGTGATGGACGGCTGTCATGGCGTTGGCATCAGCCACGTTTCCCTGCTCCACCACGGCATAGATCACCCAGTGATCGGGGCCTTCCATGCGTTGTTCGACGCGGCAACCCAGGTAGGCCAGTGCATCTCCGAGGACGGGGCCGCCTTCGGCCTCCTCCTCTAGCACATTGATGCCGGCGAAACGGTCGGCGCCGGGTGGGAAGCGCTTAAGAAAATGTCTAAGCAGTTGTTGATGGTTGTCCTCTCGGAGGATATTCAGCA
>NZ_JAKUHK010000019.1:0-14359 GCF_023630655.1 Synechococcus sp. MU1655
CTGGGTCTGATCAGGCAGGTGGACCTACCAAGCAGCAAAAACATATCAATTTGTTCTGTTCTTACAGGAATTAGATCCCCCAAATGGGGGATTCCATCAATCATTGATTGATCCATACTCACTCAAGCAAGGTCATATCCAATCATTGACACTCGATGCATCAAACCAGTAATCAAGCGTTGACGTTGGAAAACATCCCTGATCCGGATGTCCATTGGAATGTATGGAGTCGATTCGCGCACACAGTCAATGGCTATGAGCTGCAAGCTGGATTTAAACCCTGTGCAGATTTAGCCAATGGTGGAGAGGCGAAAACACTCCCGGATCTCCGCTGCAACTTGTTGTTTGAAGCGCGGCAAGATCAATACAGTGGTGGATTATCTACCGATGAGTCATGGATTCGTGAACTACTTGGATTGATTAGGCAAAAGGTGGAAGCTCGTGAGTTGCAATAAAAACTGTTGCTAGCCCTGATGGCGCTCTGGATAATGCTGCGTTCAAGCATCCGTTGATTGACCTAGAGGCACCCACAGTTGATCAACAGAACTAGAAGAAATCTCTTGCACTGCTTCTCCCAGCATGTGCACTAGTCGGCTCACCAGTAGGCGTTTCATCTAATCCTGATGCATCAAAACAAATATCAAGCAGACCCCTCAAGGCCAGCATTGAACATGCTCCACATCGTTGGATCCTTGCGGGCTTCCATCACCATGATCACACTGAACCACTACCAACTTGTGGATTCGCCAGATCATAATCGTTTTCAAGAGAATGATCTAGTGATCGATTCAACGGAAAACAGGATTGATGTTCAATCTGGAGTAGCGGATGGTGATCGTGAAAGCCAGAAGTCTCCCTTCCGAGAGATGATCGATAAAGGGGTTCTGTTAGTGAATTTCAGTGATCACCCAGACACACCTATGAGAGATCCACTCACCTTTGCAGAAAAGATGGCGACTAGGGCAATCAATGGGGCTCAGACGGTGAAGTTCGAAGATGAGATCGGTTCGAGAAAACGGGCAAGAGTGTAGATAACAGAATTCATAACACCCAGGTTCTGCTCAAGATGACGAACAGGAACGCTCTGCAGCAATGATTGACGGCAGGGGTGATAGCGAGGATCACTCATCAGTTGCGTTTTCAAGATGGTTCGCCATAGATCGCCATAAGCACGATGAAAAGCTGACCTGCAACAAGGCTAGATTTTGCAGACGCCGGTCCCTGGCGAAGAAGCGCACCTAAATGATGACGCGTGCCAAAAGCACTGGATGAATTGGAGCACATTGAACTGGTTAAAATAATTCCGACAGACCTGTTACATTAAGGAAGATGACACAAACAGTTCCTAATCCAAAGCTTCGGATCCGTTGTCGAAGCGTGGAGTTAGGACAGCATTATTGCAGACTAAACAATGAGTTAAAACTCGATGAGGCACGAGTAAAAAAGAAATCTAACTCGTATAATCATATTGATAGAGCAACGTCTCTCTTCAATGCAGCATCTAGCGAATAGCAAATCCTCCTTGACTCAGGTACTTGAGCTTGTTATGGATGAGCTCTTGGATGGAATATTGGTAATAAACTGTTGCAGCAGAAAAGTGACTTATTTTAACAATAAATTTGTAAGTATGTGGGGAATACCTCAGCATATTCTAGCAAGCAGTGACAATCAGACAATTTTAAATCAGCTCAAAACAAAGGTTTTATATCCAGAAGAATTCTTAAAGCCGATTCAATCACTTTACGAAAACGATCAAAACTGGCAAGATGAAATACGGCTCAAGGACGGTCGCACACTTCTCAGGAAAAGTATTAGCATACCAGGCACGAATACATTAAAATCATGTGTATGGATTTTTAAAGATATAACGAATGAGAAAAGTATTTTCATTGACAGTCTTACTGGATGCTTGAATCGTAAAGCATGGGATTCATTTGGAAATGAACATGGAAAAAAGAGAAATCATTCAATTCAATATTGTGTAGCTGTTGTCGACCTTAACGACTTTAAAAGTATTAATGATGATTTTGGGCACGAAGCCGGTGATCGAGTTCTCAAAAGACTAGGAGTGACTTTAAAACGCCTTATTAGAAACAAGCAGGACAAAGTGTTTAGAACTGGAGGTGATGAATTCTGCATTTTACTTGAATCAACTACCGATATATCCAGTAGCATAGTAACTCGCCTCTCCAACGAACTTATTGCGGCAGGAATTAATGCTGCTACTGGTGTATACATGTCAAATCAGGAAGGAGGAATTATCGAGGCATTTAGAAAGGCTGATAAACGAATGTTATCTAGAAAAAAGACACAAAAACATCTGCATAATAGCCTTATCCATCCATCTCATCTAGTCTCCACAAGAAAGACTAAAACCGATGAAGAGATAGAAATGTTGGCGAACCTTTCAGTTGCAATTAAAAAGGGAGAGCTTAAACTTGCATTTCAACCGATATTTAACACATCCAATCAAGTATCCTGGATCGAAGTTTTATGCCGCTGGAAGCATGAAGAACAATATATTCCCCCTAATGTCTTCATCCCTTTGTCAGAATCTTCAGGACACATTCACCGCATCTGGGATTGGGTGCTGGAAGAATCAATCAAAACAGTTCACAGATGGAAGCAAAACTCTATATATACTTGTATATCAATAAATTTTTCAGCTGTTCAAGTTGAATACTATAAAAACACAGGCTTTTCATACCCTGATCAGATCAAGAGAATATGCTATCAATACAATGTGTCACCAAAGTGCTTAAAAATTGAGCTTACCGAAACATCTCTATTAACTGACTCAATCAAAGCAAAAGACTTGTTTAATGAACTATCTGAAATGGGTATCGATATTTGTATTGATGATTATGGTACAGGCTTTTCTTCATTGTCAATCATGCAGGCATTGCCTATTCAGTGCATCAAAATAGATGGTAGCTTCGTTAATGGCGTTCCACAAAATTTGTCAAATACTGCGATCACTAAGGGGACTATTTCTATGGCACACGAGCTAGGCATAGAAGTCTGTGCCGAATGCATTGAAAATGCTGAACAAATTGAATTCTTGGAGTCATATGGTTGCGATTATTTTCAAGGTTACTTCAAATCAAAGCCTTTATCCGCTGAAGAGATGGCAAAGTGTATTGAGATGCACCACAATTAATAGCCAGTATTGGGTAAGTTTTGGACTGGGATTCTGCTTAGAACGACTATTCGTACCCTCGTAGCAATTAACCATTCAATAGTTCAATCGTAGGCAGACTCATTAAGTTTTAAACTCAAAGTTCCAATTGTTGAGTGATTTTGTGAGCCTTGCCCCTCTTGAATGGATCAATTCACTCTTCTAATTTAAAAACTGAGAAAAAATGACCATCTGCCTGAGAGTTCTCTTAGTTTATCGACTATACTGCATAATTTTGCTAAGCTAACAGTATTACCATATACATTTTGAAATATTCTTATCTTAAGCATTTATCGCATTTCACGTTTTTAGCTCTGTCTCTATCGCTAGTTGGATGCAAACTTGAGCATAATAATCGATTAAAAATTTCACATTCAGAATGGCCTGGCTACGAATATCTGAATCTAGCAGTATCTAAGGGTTTCGCACCTGGTGCGGAAATTGTCTCATTGAAGGATCAATCTGAAGTGGTACGGTCATATTTACGAGGCGATCTTGACATTGTTCAACTGACTACTGTTGATATTCTTGATATTTGCTCAAAACAGCCAAAGAAATGTCCTGTCATTGTATTGGTATTGGATGAATCGGTCGGTGGAGATCAGATTATGTCCTTGAAAATTAAATCTGTCTCCGATCTGCTAGGTGCAAAAGTTGCGGTAGCAGCTAATTCGTTTGGACCATTTGTTTTGGAACAGGCATTGAAATCTATCGACCTTTCAATTGATGATGCAAGTATGATGCCCATGTTAGTTTCTGAGATGCCAAGTGCTCTCTATGATCGTAAGATCGATGCTGCAGTTCTATATCCTCCCAATAGTGAAAAAGTGAGGTCCATTGGGGGCAAAACTATTTTCGATAGCTCTGAAATACCTGGTCAGATTTTAGATGTACTTGCTGTTTCACCATCTGCTTATTCATCGCGGGCTGAGGATGTTTCCGTAATCGTATCTGGTTGGTTCAAGGCTCATCAATATGCATTGAATAATGAAGTATCTTCCATTGCCTTTATGGCTTCAAGCCTGAATCTATCGCCCGATGAGTTCAAGCAATTATTGAAAGGGATTGCCTTTTATCCAAAAGCCCATAAGCAAAGTAAGTTAATGCAGACTCAAGGCATTGTCGAATTAAATATTGAGAATGTAAGGCAGTCAATGCAAAATTTGAATTTCATTTCTTTAGATACGCCATCTCCAAAGATTTCCGATCGTTTCTTGCCATGAGACAAATATTTAAACCACTTCGCAGTCTTTGGAAGGAGATACGTTCATCCTCCAACAGTGTTAGCCGGCTTGTTCTTTATATCCAAATCGTCACAGTTGTTACAATTCTCTCTTCAGTTATATTGATTGAAGCTTTCACATCACTCTCTTCTCAAAGTTCTAAAAAACAGCTTAACTCTATTCTTCTTGAAGAAACTCAGGTTACATATCTTGTTGGCAAACTGGGAGAAATTGACCATATCAAGGAAGATTTTTTGTTATCCACTAACGACTCAGACGGCTCTACGCGTGAGTTTATTTTGCGTTTACAGGAACATTTATTGAGCCTTTCTTATGAATTCAAGGTTGGTTGGATGAGGCGAACTGATGATGCTTTACCTCCCCTTATCACCAAAGAATTTGATTCAGCTCAAATGCGTATTTTACGTGCACAACGTGTTGTTTCTACGCTTCTTAAGAATAGTACGCTGACCAGAGATGATGCACTTGATGTTTTACGTGGATACCCATTAAAGGATCTTCGTCTCGCTCACGACAATCTTTTAGCCTCCAACAATGATCTCAATTTACTGAGTCAGGATCTGGAGCGAGAGATTAGGCGCACTGAGTTAAACTACGAAATACTACTCATTATTACCGTCATTATTGCATCTTGTGTGGCAATGTTGTCATCTTATCTTGTGTATAAGCGTAAAATCGTAAAGCCTTTGGAGTCAATTTTTTCGATCACTTCAGCAGTTCCTATTCTGAATACAGCAGGTGATACCTCTGAGGGTCTTGCTGATCTTCAAGTTGTGGAGAAGGAACTTCAATCTTCTGACAATGGAGTCCTTGAAATCAGGATGTTGCGTCAGATGGTGTCTGGCCTTCTGAACCGTCTGGTTCTTTCCTGTATGGCGCTGAATGATCTCTCGATGACCGATCCGTTATGTCAGATTGGTAATCGTAGGTCTCTGGATATTTATGGA
Source organism: Synechococcus sp. MU1655 (assembly GCF_023630655.1). Taxonomy (NCBI): domain Bacteria; kingdom Bacillati; phylum Cyanobacteriota; class Cyanophyceae; order Synechococcales; family Synechococcaceae; genus Synechococcus; species Synechococcus sp. MU1655. The sequence goes on from NZ_JAKUHK010000019.1 coordinate 5,370, forward strand.
GCAAAGGCCTGGAAGCAGGCAGTGCGAACAGTTAGCCCAATAGCTATCTTGATGGTTGATGTTGACCATTTTAAACAGTTCAATGATGTTTATGGTCATACGACCGGCGACCAGGTTTTGGTCTCTATAGCTAGTTGTATTGCTAAAGCATTACGACGGCCCTTGGATGATTGCTTTCGCTATGGAGGGGAAGAGTTTTTGATCCTCATGTATGACGTTTCTGCTGAAAATTTTGATCACTTTTGCCATGAGCTGCGTGCTTCTGTTGAAAACCTTTTGATTGAGAATGTAGGTGCAGAAACTGGGAGAATCACAATCAGCTGCGGTGGTTGTTATGTCTTCAACCCTTGCTCTTTATCACTTGATGATGCGATTCAACGCGCTGATCAAGAGCTTTATCGCTCAAAGAAGCAGGGCCGCAATCAGGTTTCCATCTACTCGCTTGAGCGACCTTGGTTCGTGAAACCACCAAACAATTCAATTAACATCTGATCTACGTTGATTCGCTCTTTTGCTTAGTCAAGGTGCAGAACTCATCATTTCCTTTTGATGCTGTACTTATTTGTTAGCTAATTGTGGTTATTTTTGGCGGCGGTGTGTTAACGATGCCTTCCAGCTCTCTAGGTTACTTTCCTGGATTGAGAGCTCACACTGGATTTTGAGCTATCAAGTGTACAAGGGCCTTCGTCTGATTCGGGTCGATTCATCAGCCAGGTGCTCCAAATAGCTGCTCACTATCAAGAATGACTCGCTCGCAGCTGTCTAAACTGATATTGAAATCGACTCAGTGCGCTCTGAGATCAGCACTTTTGCGACATCACTGGCAGCTCAATCCCAACATCAGCGATTAGCTCACTTGCAATTAACTGCTCATGAAAGGGAACCGTACAGAGGTAGAGCTGCGGCTGCAAAAGCTCATTACAGAGTGGTTCTGCCGTGCCAACCGATGAAAGGTCAGAATTGACTTAATACAGCAGTGAGCTCTTTCTTTGCCTGGATCAAACAGAGAACCAAACTTTCAGAGTGTGATGCCGCCACTTTGGCTGATGGCTTTAGCGGTAGGGGTGAGCGTTGCCAATCCCTTCTATTCCCAATCATTGTTACCAACGATTGAGGGAGCCTTTCAGCTGTCACCAGGAACAGTTCTGCAAGGACCAATGGTCACTCAGTTGGGAATGGCATTGGGTTTTCTGTTTGTACTTCCTCTCGGGGATATCAGAGAGAAACGTGGCTTACTAACGCTATTGGCCATAGGCATGGCGCTTGCTTGCGGGGTTGTTCTACTGGCACCAAGTTTCGGTTTACTGCTGTGCAGTTGGTTCGCTCTAGGGATGTTCGCACTGATTCCCTCGCTTATGCCTCCTTATTTGACAGCTCTTACTCCAAAGTCCATGCACGGCCAGATGTTGGGGATCATTTTGGGCGGTCAATTCAGCGGCCTTCTTTTGTCGCGCAGTGTTAGTGGCGTAGTTGCGGAGCTCTGGGACTGGCGCATTATTTATGCCTTTTCAGCCATTGTGATGTTGGCTATAGCAATTCTATTTAAAACTTGTCTACCGGTCGTAGCCCCGACCAGCCAAGTCTCGTACTGGAAATTGCAACGTTCACAGATCAACCTTTGGTGCCGTTACCCACTTCTGCGCAGATCCTGCCTATCTCAAGCCTTACTGTTTGGGAGTTTCATGGCGATATGGAGTGGTATAGCCATACATCTTGCAAGTCCACCCTGGCGATTCGGACCGGCGGTGATAGGCAGCTTTGGATTTGTTGGTTTGGCAAGCATTACGGCCTCACCAATCATTGGTCGTCTTGTCGACCGATTAGGACCCAACCGAATCGTGCTCACAGGAGTGCTTTGCACCGCAGGTGGATTTTTGCTGATGGGATTAGAGCAGCAAGCACTGCCTGCTCTAGTGATGGGACTAATGGCCGTAGACCTTGGGGTGCAGGGCAGCTTCGTTGCCAACCAAGCGCGTATCTATTCAATCGATCCATCAGCACGTAGTCGAATGAGCAGTCAGTTATTTCTCTCCTGCTACCTGGGGGCAGCTATCTGCTCAACGCTGATTGCTCTGTTTTGGATCCAGTGGGGGTGGGCTGGCACATGCATGTTTGCAATCACTCTGATGGGACTTGCAATCATTGTCGAACGCCCCACCTGGCAGCCGAGAAGGATCGGATAAGACCAGTGCCATGCCTCATTGTGACAAATCATCTAGTTCATGGATCCACAATTCAACCGGTCAGCATCTGAGGCGAGTTTGTTGACCTCAATGCCCCCTGATGTTGTGGAGCAACCCACCAGGAAATTGAAGTCAAACACAGCTATGAACCGAACAAGAGGCTGCACAGAAGAATCATTCAATACGAGAAAATGCATGAACTTAAAAAGCTTCTCCCTTGAGCAACGGTTCAATTGATAAACAACAACAACCTTCGGTACGCAGACGAGATCCAAAGAGCCTTGACCTCAGTCGTCCTTGGCTGTCTCGCCTGCCACTGGCCTGGCCTGTATTGAATTCTGTAGAACTGAAGCGGGAGACGGCCATCTCCTTGCAGGCTTTCGGGCTTCCTTTGCTTCTGCTACGTAGTGCCGATGGGAGACCATCAGCGCATATCGATCGTTGCCCCCATCGCCACGTTTCTTTCTTCAGCGGGACGGAGCCACCCCGTGTAATCGGTGACACGGTGCGCTGCCCCTTCCACTATCAAGAATTCAATCAAAAAGGGCACTGTGTTCGGACCCTCCACGGCGAACAAGGTGAATCAGAATCGTTGCTAAACCTGCCTCTCCTGGAGGAGGGAGGATTTCTATGGTTGCCGATGAGTGATGGCCTATTCGACAGTCGTGGCCATCTCGCCATGCAATCAGAACAAATAGAAGCCGCGCGAGCCGCTATTCGCTTGCCCCAGGAGTTCGAGCAGCTAAACAATCCAGATCGTTTCCACTGCCATTCGCTATTTGAGTATCGCTATCCCTGTGGACCATGGGGAATCACCATTACTAGTGGAATCGACCACACGCATGGATTTCAGGTTCATGGGATCGCCCGAGTGGTGCATCGTCTGCGTCGCTGGATAGGAGCAGAAACTCTTAGTGGCATGCATATGGAACTTAGAGATGAAGAGTGCTCGGTACTAGTCACCTATCAGCAATTCAGCGACTCCCTTCAGGCCTATTGGAAGGTTGGAGGAGCGCCAAATCTATGGCTAAATAAAATTGCCGACGGATTATTTATTGCGGTGCTATTTGTGCCCGAAGACTCGAAGGCAACAATGACGCGAGGTTGCATTTATATCGACCCTGACGCTTGGGGAGCAATGGAGTTTCAGCCATTTTTGAATCGTCTGCGTAATCTATCCATTCAAAATAGTGAAGAAGATAAACCCTTTATTGAGAGCCAGGCGCGTTTTCTTGATCAGGGAGAACTTCCAATCGGTAACGCCTCCATTAATGACGCGCCGGTTTACCATTTCTTCCGCTACTTGGAACAGATGACAGGCAAACATATCGATTTTGGTTACGCAAAGGTGTCAGCTCAGGAAGTAGTAGCCAAAAACTTCTGGAGAAGCTGACGCATGCAAGCAATCGGTTGATCCGCCTCAATCAGCTGCTCCCCGACTGGGCATGGGTCAAAAACGGATGGCATCGATTCAAGGATGCGGCGATCTTGATCGATTAACGCGCGTTCGAAAGCAATCACGCTGGCGTCGCTCACTTCTTCTTCCGTATCGTTGCGCAGATAAAAGCGCAAAATTGTGCAGGAAGACGAGTCACGAGGAACAGCAAATAACACAATGCATTGCTGACGTCCATTGGGCCAGGTGAGTTGAAGGGTGAGCCCCAATGGAGCTAGCCAATGAACATATCTTTCAACACGCGGTGTAGAGCTGCAATCCCCAACCGTGGCTTCTAGTGCATCGGTTGTGCTTAGTTTAAGAGGAATACTGAACTTCAACCCATCACTGGTAACAGTGATACCGCCTTCCATCGGCTCTGGGATGGGGGAAACGGCGTTAAGCACTCCCCGATGCACAAAATAATGATGGAAGTTGTCCAACCCATTTTCGATCACACGGAATGCGGAGCACTGCCACTGCTCATGAAATCCTTGAATGCGTCGATGACAACCGGACGCAAGCTTCGATAGTGGTGGGATCGGCAGCTTTGCTTGATTCGCAAGACAGACCCACACCAACCCGTGTTGTTCCTTCACTTGGTAAGCCTTCGTGTGGCATCGGTTGGGAATGGTCTGATTCGGTTGCTGGGGTAACTCCCGGCAGTGGCCATCCGTGTCAAATGCCCATCCGTGATAGGGGCAGTGAAGGTGTCCATCAAGACCAATATGACCACCTGAAAGCGAAGCCGAACGATGGCGGCAGCGGTCATCCAAGACGCCTATCTGACCATCCGTGCAACGCCATAAAACAAGCATTCGACCCAGCAATTGAACCGAAAGTGGCTCGCCAGCCCATGCTTCCAACGGCATCAGAGGATACCAAAAAGATTCTAATTGCTGGAGGCTCGTATTCATGGGTAAGAAGCTAATCGCATTGAGTATCAATAGCATCCTCGATGGGTGGGTATCAACCAATTAATAGGGTGAAATTCAAGTTTTCATTAGTTATTTATAGTATTGGGCAAGAATCTAGGAGCGCATAGCTTGTCTAGCAGAAGCTTCTCAACCATCGAGATTCACATGCAGACTTAGATGAATTCTTTGAAAGCCCACGAAAAAGCCTCAAACAAATCATCAGGACTCAAAGTAGATATTGCTTACCATCAAGACTCTTGGAAACATATTAAAAACCATCAACAACAAATCAAGAGAATGATTTAAACACGCATAAGGCTCCGCTCTTACAAGGCTCATTAAGAAATGCATGTTGAGCTGTCTATTAACGGCAACATGTAATCAACTATTCTGTCAAAAGCTCAGAGAGAATCAAAGCCATACCATGAGTGATACGGTTACGAGCTCATGAGAGATCCCGTAACCCAGCAAACAAGGAAATCAGAAACGTCTGATCAAGCTCAACATTGGCCCTGGTGGTCGGTGATACCACCAAGCTTTCAATTACGGGAGGTCTTCAGAAGGGCTTGTCCCCCAATTGCTCCTTAAATTTTGTGCAATCAGAACCAATCGTGTGCAACTCAGCTCAGGCTGCTTCTTGAGGGCCTGCACAGGTCGGTGATAGATGGATTCTGATCTTTTTTTTGCAACTTGCTGAAAATCTCGCAATCATGGGCTCAACAATCAACTGAATACATGCGCGCGTTTGTTCTCTGCTGTGCTCTTCTGTGTGGTGGTGTTCAGGGCTTAATTGTTCCAGCCGCTCTGGCCCATTCCGGCCATGGCGATGAGTTCGTCCAGAACGGTGAGGTCGATCAGGTGAAGGCTTCGCCTGAGCAGGATCAGCTCCTGGGCATCACCACCGCTGCACCTCAGAGAGGACCCGATGGGCAGTTGACGCTACCGAGCGTCGCCATCGTTGATGCCGAGGGTAAATCACTGGTGTTCGTACACAGCGGTAACACCTACGACCCGGTGTTCGTCCGTCTCGGGACTGCAACGAACGACCGCACGGTTGTTCTGGAGGGTGTTAGCGCCGATGAACAGGTGGTGGTCTCAGGAGCTCTTTCGCTTTACGCGGAGTCGCAGAAGAATGATCGTGTTCTGATTGAGACCAGCGCAACAAGCACCGCCGGCGACGAGTCGGGTCAGGCTGACGTTCAGCCTGCACAAAACAGCGCCCCTACATGGCTGCTCCCCGGAAGCATCGGAGTTGTTCTGCTGGTGATCCTCGGTGTGGTGTTGGGCATTCGCAGCCGTGGACCTGGATCGAAGCAAGGATGATCTGACGGATCGATGTTGAACACACTGCTCAACGCCATCCTGCGCGGTTCGATTGCACGCCGATGGCTCGTTGTTCTCTGTTCGCTGCTGATCAGCGTTTGGGGAGTGCTGAACCTTGTTCAGATGCCCATGGATGTGTTTCCCCCCTTTGCGCCGCCGCAGGTAGAAATACAAACGTCCGCTCCTGGTCTGGCACCGGAACAGGTTGAGCGGCAGATCAGTGCGCCCATTGAGGCGGCTGTGAATGGGCTGCCAGGCGTGGATGTGGTGCGCTCCGCATCCAAGCCTGGGCTCTCGATGGTGCAGGTGGTGTTCCGCGATGCATCGCAGTTGCAGAGCGCTCGCCAGTTGGTGTCTGAACGCCTGCAGCAGCTCCGCACTCAATTGCCGGCGTCGGCCGATTCCCCGGAAATCTCCCCACCTCTTTCGCCCCTCGGCACCGTTCTCCAATACGCCTTCACGCTGCCTGAATCGGCAACGGCAGATCAGCAATTCCAGTTGCGCTCGTTGGTTCAAACCACCTATGAGAACGCTTTGCTCGCCATCCCTGGCGTGGCCCAGGTCACGATCTACGGCGGTGACCTGCCGCAGACTCAAGTTCAGGTGAACCTAGGTGCACTTCAGCAGCGCAATCTTTCCCTGTCCGACGTTGTTGAGGCAACCCGTGATGCCCTGTTCAAGGGTCGCGGTGGTGTTCAGATTTCTGGTGGGCAAGAACGTCTGATTCTTCCTCCCACCTTCAGCACCGCCAGGGCTGATCTCGCACAGGCACCCTTGCGTGCAACGACAGGTGAAATCACCGCTTTGGGCGATGTCTCTGAGATCCGCTCTGGAGCATCTTTAAGGCGGGGCGAAGCCACATTCAATGCCAAGCCGGCTGTGGTGTTGATGATCAACAAGCAACCGGATGTGGACACCCCGCGGCTAACGAAAGCTGTGGAACAACGGGTTGAGCAACTGAATGCGTCCCTGCCAAAGGATGTGGTGGTAAGCCAAACGTTTCGTCAAGCCCAGTTCATCGAGATTGCCATCCGCAATGTGAGCGAATCACTGCTGCTAGGCGTTGTGATCGTGGCGGCTGTGCTGGTGCTGTTTTTGATGAACTGGCGCACCGCTGTGATCACCCTCAGCGCCATTCCGTTGTCGTTGTTGGTTGGTCTGTTGTTGATGCGGGGGCTTGGGCTTGAGCTCAACACCATGACCCTCGGTGGGTTGGTGGTAGCCATCGGATCGGTGGTCGACGACGCCATCGTCGACATGGAGAACTGCTACCGGGGTCTGCGCCGGAATCGGCAGTTAGCGTCGCCCCAAGACCCCTTGGAGGTGGTGTTCCGCACCTCGGTGGACGTCCGTCAGCCGGTGCTGTTTTCCACCCTGATCATCGTTGTGGTGTTCGCTCCGATCTTCACGCTCACGGGCGTGGAAGGGCGCATTTTCATGCCGATGGGCATCGCCTACGTGCTGTCGATTATGGCGTCGACGCTTGTGGCACTCACCCTTTCACCAGCCCTCTGTGCTCTGTTGCTGAGTCATTCGCCGCTGCCGGCCAACCCCTCTTGGGTTGAGCGCACTGCGGAGCGGATCTACAAACCGATTCTGAATCTCGCTCTGACCACTCCGCGTCGCGTCTTGGCTCTTGCCCTGGCAACGGTGATGGCAGCTGTCTTGATTCTTCCAGGGCTTGGACGGGTGTTTTTGCCGGAGTTTCGCGAGCAGTCGCTGGTGAACTCGATGGTTCTTTATCCCGGTGTGTCTCTCGAGATGACGAGCCGCGCAGGCACAGTTCTCTCGCAACGTCTCCAGTCCAGCGATGACGTCGACTGGATCCAAGTGCGCTCCGGGCGTGCTCCAGGGGATGCCGATGGTGCGGGAGTGAATATCGCTCACGTGGATCTGGAATTGAGTGATCGGGCCATGGCTGATCGTTCTGCTGCCATCGCTCGCATTCGTGAGGCCTTTCTCGCTCTACCTGGCGTGGCCCCCAACATCGGTGGATTCATCTCCCATCGGATGGATGAAGTGCTCTCTGGCGTACGCAGTGCGATTGCGATCAAGATTACGGGCCCTGATCTGAATGAACTCCGCCGCCTTGGTGAGCAGGTTCGTGATGTGGTGGGTGAGGTTCCAGGCGTAGTGGATCTTCAGCTCGAACCTCTGCTGCCGGTGCCCCAGATCCAGCTGACCATTGATCGTGAGCGGGCGCTTCGGGAAGGGGTCAGTGTTGCAACGCTTGCGGAAGCCACGGACGTCGCCCTGCACGGTGCACTCATCAGCCCTGCTGAGCCAGCCAGTGGCCGCCATCCCTTGGTCGTGACTCTGCGACCTGAGGAACGCAGTGATCTGGACGTGTTGAGTCGGGTACCGATTCGAACCGCCTCTGAAGTGCTCAAACCGCTTGGCGACTTTGTGTTGGTGAAGTCAACTCGTGGCCCGAATGAGATCAACCGTGAGGATGTGTCTCGTCGAATCGTGGTATCAGCCAACGTTGCCAGCCGCCCCTTGGGGCCGGTGGTGAATGACATTCGCAGCCAGGTGGGAAAGTCCGTCCGGCTGCCTGTTGGTTACAGCATTCGCTATGGAGGCCAATTCGAATCAGAGCAACGCGCAACCCGTGCCTTGGTTCTCTACAGCCTCTTAGCTGCTGTGGTGATCGCTTGTTTGATGCTGTTTGCGGTGCGCTCTTGGCCAGCCACAGTGGCGATCCTGATCAATTTGCCTCTAGCCCTGGTGGGTGGTCTGGTCGCCGTTCTGATCAGTGGCGGGGTGCTGTCGGTGGCCTCGCTGATCGGTTTCATCACGTTGTTCGGCGTGGCCGTTCGCAATGGCCTTTTGCTGGTGGACAACTTCAATCGGCGCCATCAAAGCGGTGAGCCAACGATGGAGTTGATCCGCAACGGCAGCCTGGAGAGGTTGAACGCCATTTTGATGACGGCACTGACGTCTTCCCTGGGCATGTTGCCGCTGGCCCTTGCGTTTGGCGCAGGCAATGAAATCCTTCAGCCCCTCTCCATCGTTGTGCTCGGAGGGCTGATCACCTCCACCTTGCTCACACTGGTGGTGATTCCGGCCCTGTATGCCCGCTATGGGCGTTGGCTTCTCCCTGCTACTACTCGATGAACCATGGGTGTCTGC
>NZ_JAKUHK010000020.1:0-14245 GCF_023630655.1 Synechococcus sp. MU1655
ATGGCGCCAACGTTGAAATTCGTGAGCACGTGGGTGCGGACAACTTCTTCTTATTCGGCAAGACCGTGGAAGAAATTGCCGACCTCAAGCAACGCGGTTACAGGCCTTGGGAGGTTGTTGAATCGGTTCCTGAACTCGCTGAAGCCATCCGACTGGTGGAAATGGGTCACTTCAGCAATGGCGATGGGGAGCTCTTCCGTCCTCTGATCGACAACCTCACGGGGAATGATCCCTTCTTCGTGATGGCTGATTTCGCCGACTACTTGCGCGCTCAAGATGCCGTGAGTTTGGCTTGGACCGATCGCCATCACTGGAACCGAATGTCGGTGTTGAACAGCGCCAGAAGCGGCTTCTTCTCATCCGATCGTTCGATCCGTGACTACTGCCGCGACATCTGGAAGGTGGAGGCCATGCCCGTTGAGATCACCTGCGATGTGCCTGACATTGTGCGTTGACACAACAAAGCCCTCGAAATGATCTCGAGGGCTTTTTTAGGGTTCAGCCGCGATCGGGAAGATCAGGGGTTTGATGCAACAAGCGATTCAAACGCAAGCGATCAGCGTTGAGGGGGTCTGGGGCAAGCTCCCCGGCCAACTCCCTAAATTTCTGTTCAATATCGTCGGGCACACGCACATCAAAGATGCGCTCCATCAACGCTTCAATAGAAAAGAGATGGGCGTTGATGTTTTCCAGATCAGCCATCGCTTGATGGATGGCATCAGTAGGCTCCTCCCCACCACCGATTGGGGTGGCATGGGTTTGGACATCAGCAGCGGGAGTGCCGTGTTCTTTTTGCAGATCCTCCAAGACCCTGCCAGACAGGGTTCTAAACGCTTGAAGGGCCGCCCAACTCAGCTCTTGCTGCTGACGCAATGTTGGTGACTCTCTGATCAGACGGTCATGCTCACGGTAGAAGCGTTGACAGTCTGGACATTGACAGGGCTCTTCAGGCAAAGCAGCAGACCCTCAGTTGCTGACCATCATGGCACCTGATCAGGCGGCCAAGGGCGGTTCCTGATCGACCCCAGAGCCATCACCAAACTGTTCGCCGAACTGATCTCCATTCCTCTCCACAACACCTGGCAGGGGAATCTCGATCGAGCTCACCACATTGAGGGCATCGCGCAAACGCATGGAATCGGCAAACCAACCCATGGCTTGTTCTGTATCTCCACGACTCTCAGCGTCACTGGCTTGATCTTCATGGGCTTCCGCCAAGAGGGCGAGCCAGCACAGGCATCGCGCTTGCACCACAGACAAATCAAGGTCGGTTGGATGGCTCGCAGCGATGCGCTCGCTTTCTTGCTGAACCAAAAGCCGTAGCCGAAGCTCGTGAAGCTGGGTCATGGAACCGGTTCACACTCTCAAAAATAGCGGGGGTGAGGCATCTGGCTACCCCATCAATCCAAGACAATCCATCAGTTTGTATCCATGAGCTGGAAAAGCTCACCCTGAATGACTATCCAATAGGAGACGGTTCACTCACTCAATGACTCGTAAGCCTGGTTTATTTGCAGACTTCCAAGCTTTCATCAACAAAGGCAACGTTGTTGATCTCGCCATTGCCGTTGTGATTGCAGGTGCCTTCGGCAAGGTCGTTGCCTCAGTTGTGACCTTGGTGATGACCAATGCCCTTGAGCCGGCATTGAAGGCAGCCAATGTTGATTCCATCAATTCCTGGCCAGCAGGAACCGTGATTGTGGCGATCATCAACTTCCTCGTGATCGCCTTTGTGTGCTTCTTGATTGTGAAGTCCATCGAGGCCTCCAAACGCAAGCAAGAGGTCATTGCCGAAACCAAACCCGATCCCCAAGCTCAACTGGCTTCTGCCATGACTCGCCTCACAGACGCACTCGAGCGCAAGGGTTTCTGAGGAAGCCAGGCTGAAGGCGATGGCAGTAGTACACGGGGCTGGCGGGACTCGAACCCACGACCTACGGTTTAGGAAACCGTCGCTCTATCCGGCTGAGCTACAGCCCCTCAGAGGCCATTATGGGGGTTGAAAGTAGGCGAGGTGATCGCAATGGATGGTTGTTGCCTTCGGGCTGCAGCCATCGGTTGAGGAAAGTCCGGGCTCCCCGATGGCCAGGCTTGCTGGGTAACGCCCAGTGCGGGTGACCGTGAGGAGAGTGCCACAGAAACACACCGCCGATGGCCGGTTCCGCTGGCACAGGCAAGGGTGCAAAGGTGCGGTAAGAGCGCACCAGCAGCATCGAGAGGTGCTGGCTCGGTAAACCCCGGCTGGGAGCAAGGCCTAGGAACGACGGGTGGCCATCTTCCCCGTTCCGCCTTTGTGCGCCGCTCGAGGTCGTCGGTAACGGCGATCCCAGATAGATGATCACCCCCCTTCCTTGGAAGGGTGAACAGAACCCGGCTTATGTCCTGCTTTCAACCCTCTTTGTTGATGTTCCGTCAGGCCGAGTTGCTGTGATTACTCCCCACCGTGAACACCAACTGCAAGATCTCTGGCGCCAGCTGGTTCCCGATTCGAACACTGGCAACCACAAAGACTTGAACCAGGAGCAGCTGGAGCACCTGAACGAAGCCCTCACCCACACCTCCACAGGGCTCGCCCGCCATCACGAACAACTGGAGTTTCTCGGTGATGCTGTGTTGCGGCTAGCGGCATCGGATTTCATCGAATCCGAACACCCCCAGATGCCTGTTGGGGAACGCTCTGCCCTACGCGCTCAGCTCGTCAGCGACCGCTGGTTAGCGGAGCTCGGCACGACCATCGGCATTGAAATGCTGCTCCAGGTTGGCTCCAAAGCCAGCGGTGATCAGGCGGCACGCAGAACCCTGCGAGCCGAGCATTGCGAAGCTCTGATCGGTGCGATCTATCGAATCACCGGCAAGATCATGCCCGTCCAAGCTTGGCTCACGCCCTATTGGCAGCAAACCACGCTTGAGGTGCTCGCTGATCCCCATCGCGGCAATAGCAAATCGGCATTGCAGGAATGGACCCAAGCGCAGGGGCTGGGGCTACCAACCTACGAATGCGATGAAGTGAACAAGCGCCATGGCGACCCCCGCCGCTTCCATTGCAAGGTGTTCATCCATGACAAGCAAGCGGCAGAGGCCTGGGGTGGTTCGCGCCGGCAAGCGGAACAGGAAGCGGCCAAAGCCGCCCTGCGTGAGCCTCAAACGGCAACTGGCGGAAGCGTTGCGCCGCACTGATCGCAGTGCCGGGCTTTCGCACGGTGGGTCTGCGCCCCACAACTCGCACACACCCTGCCTCCACGCCGCACCTGCTCCATCGTTTCCACGGTGATAATCCCCGTGGGAATGGCGATGATCCCAAAGCCCAGAAGCATCACCACGGCAGCCAGCAATTGCCCGAGCACCGTTTGTGGAACGATGTCGCCATACCCCACGGTGGTCATCGTGACGATCGCCCAGTACACCCCTTGACCAACGGTTCGGAACTGGGTTTCGGGATGGCCGCTCTCCACCAACACCATCAAGTAACCGAGCACCACTTGGGCCATCACCACAAAAAACAAAAACACGCCGATGCGGCGGGCACTGGCTTTTAAGGCATTGCCGAGCAACTGGGCTTCATCGAGAAAGCGCAGCAGTTTGAACACACGCAGAACGCGTCCAAATTTGAAAATCCAGAGGATGAGGCCGCTGCTAATTTGTGGAATAAAGAAAAACAGAACGGCTGAGAAATCAATTAAGCCGTAAAAACTGAACAAATAATTGGACGGTTTGGGGGTCACCCACAGATGCAAGAGAAAATCAGCGATGAAAATCCCTAGACAAATCTGCTCAAGACCATTCGTCCAATCGGGTGCTTGGTCAGAAGCAGAGATCCAGGTGGGCGTGGGCTCAACTAACAGCCCAGCCACACTGGCGAGAATCGTGCCAAAAACGATCAGGTTGTAGATGCGGCCAGCCCGGGTGTCTGCCTCAAGAACAATCCGCCGTAAGCGCAGACGCAGCTTCATCGCCTTAAGCGGCGCTGAGATCGCTGAGGCGCATCGTCACGAGCTTGTCCCAATTGCCGCCTTCAAAGAGCACGGCGGCGCGATCGCCGCTGATGCGCTGCACAAATCCCGTGTAGCCGGCATAGATCGAACGGGTATCTACCACGGTGACCGTGGCACCGGGCAGGATCGGGGCAGCGGAAGCCATCAAAGAACGGGCAGTCGTAAGGCCATTATCGAATGATGACTTCCACTCCGTCACCCAGTCCAGCTGATCCGACCAACACCGACGATTGGCTACCCGTGGGAACGCTCGTTGGTGCGCAGGGGTTACGGGGCGAACTACGCCTCAACCCGGCTAGTGATTTTCCCGAACGCTTTACCGACCCTGGACCTCGCTGGCTGCAAGCCAAGGCCAAGGGATCACCTCTGACAGAGGTGGAGCTGCTGGAGGGCCGGCAACTACCAGGCAAAAGCCTCTATGTGGTGCGTTTCAAAGGCGTGACCAACCGCGCCAACGCCGAAGCGCTCGTCGGCAACACGGTGCTGGTTCCTGCCGCAGACCGCCCTGAACTCGCCGAGGGTGAGTTTCACCTGCTTGATCTGGTGGGATTAGAAGCGCGTTTGGCCGGCAGTGATGAAGCGATTGGCACGGTGAACAACCTGATCAGCGGCGGCAATGATCTGCTGGAGATCCAGCTCAACAGCGGCAAAACGGTGTTAGTGCCATTTGTTGAGGCGATCGTGCCGGAGGTGCAGCTGGAGGAGGGATGGTTGCTGCTCACCCCACCGCCGGGGTTGCTGGAGCTTTAAGCCAGCCAAAGCAGCAGCAGCGGCACCATCAGGGTGTAGGCCAGCGAGAGCGGCCAACCAAAGCGGAAAAAATCCAAGAAGCGATAGCGGCCAGGGGCATACACCATCAAGTTGGTTTGGTAGCCAATCGGCGAGAGAAAACTCTGGCTGGCCGCAAACACCACGGCGGTGGCAAACAACATCGGCGGCTGCCCCAAGCCTGTGGCCACGGCAGCGGCAATCGGTAAGACCAGGGCCACGGCAGCCGCATTGCTGAGCAGTTCGGTGGCCACCAGGGTGATTGCATACATCACCAGCAAGGCCCCATAGGCGGAACTGTGTTGCAGCAACGTGAGCAGGCTGGAGGCCACCTGATCCGCCAGCCCCGTTTTCTGCAGGGCCACACTGAAGCTGTAGAGACCACCCAGCAGCAGATAGAGATCCCAGCGAATCGAGCGCAGGGCCGTTCCTGCATCGAGGCAATTGCCGATCACCAACACCCCCACACCCACGAGCACAGCGGCGACGAGGGGCATCACCTTGAAGCCCGCAAGCAGCAGCACGGCCAGCATCACGCTGATCGCCAACCCCTTGCGGTGGGTGGAGGGCAGATCGTCGTCGAGCTGGTCGAGCACCACCAGATCGCTGGCTTGCTGAAGACCGCGCAGAGCATCAAGCGGAGCCTGCAACAGCAGCATGTCTCCCTCTCGAAGCACCACCCGTCCCAGGCGATCGCGCAGGGTGCTGTTGGCACGGTTCACCGCGAGCACCGTGGCATTAAAACGCTGGCGAAAGCGCAGCTCACGCAGCGTGGCACCGGCCAGCAAAGAGCCGGCCGGCACGAGCACTTCGGCATGGCGGATGTGGGGCAACTCCTCGGCGAGAAGGGTGCCCGCTAAATCCACCATCCGGTCTTGCTGCAAGCGCAACAGCTCCTGGCGGCTGCAGCGCAACAGCAAGCGATCAGACGCCTGCAAACGCAACTGGGCGAGAGGAGGATGGAGGCGTTGACCGTCGCGATGCACATCAAGCACATCGACATCAAAGCGGCGTTGCAAGCGGCTCTCATGCAAGGTGACCTCACAGAGCGGAGAGCGCTGCGGAATCACCACCTCCGTGAGATAGCCATCACGGCTCAGCGCTTGGAGGTTGTCGTCGCTTTGATCACCGCGATCGGGCAGACAACGGCCGGCAAGAACCAGATAACAAGCCCCAATCAGCCACACGGGAATACCAATGGCCGTAAACGAAAACAGCTCAAAGGAGCCATAGCCCAACCGGGACACCACATCACTGGCGAGCAAGCTGGTGGAGGTGCCAATCAGGGTGATCGTGCCGCCGATCAGGGTGGCAAACGACAGCGGCATCAACACCCGCGACGGACTGATCCCGCGGCGTTGACACCAGCCCTGAACCACCGGCAGCAAAATCGCCACGATCGGGGTGTTGGGGATGAAGCCCGAAATCGGCGCCACCACAAAGCCAAACACCAGCATCAACTGGCTGGGGTTGCGGATCCGCGGCGATGCCAGCAATTCACGCAAGCGATCCAAGGCGCCGCTGTGCAGCAAGCCATTGGAGAGCACAAATAAGCCCACCAGGGTGATCAGGGCAGGGCTGCCAAAGCCAGCCAGCGCTTCATTGGGTGTGAGCACCCCTGTGGCCATCAGCAGGCCTGCGGCCAATAAGGCCACCAACTCAGGGGCAAGCCAACCGCCGATGAAACAGGCGATCGCCAACGCCAACAGCAGCAAGGTAACCAGAGCGCTCAAGACGGCCTCAACGGGAGTAACAGCACAAACACAAACTCAGCGGAGGATGTTGAGCCTCGGGCAGTCGTCACAAGACCGAAGTGCTCAGACAGCAAAGGAACTCTTCGTTCGAGAAAGCCCGTCGCTTGATTCTCGTTCAAGGCTTTACGCTGAGACGTTTTATGAAAAGCCAAGTTGCTTCTTAACTATGGAGCAAATGCTCTGGAAACGATCTGCAGACGAACAGGTTCCTCTGCAATCTTTTTAATTCAGCCCTCCCAAAGTTGACGGCAAGGGAAGGCCGAGAGTTGCGAATCAGCCGTAATCAGCACAAGCTGCTCGAGCTCTGCCTGAGCTGCAAGCATGCGATCAAAAGGGTCGTGATGGAGCTGGCAATAGGCGCACGCACGCAAGGCATGGTTGATCGCAATCAAGAGGATCTGAAACCCATCAGCACGAAGCAAGGCCGGTAGATCGGTGATCGCATGCTCCAACTCCGGCAACTTGCCCTGGTGGTGCTTGATGCTGAGCTCCCAGACAGACGCTGAACTGACGACGATCGGCGTTTCCGGATTGGAGAGAAGAGCCAGCACCCCCTCAGGCATTCGCTGCGGATAGAACCACCACCACAGCAGCACATGACTGTCGAGCAAATAACCCGTACTGGCCGTCATGGCAATGGTGGAGCCTGAGGCAAGGAGCTAGCGTCCCAGTCCGCTAATTCATCGGGAGTGAGCGGCTCGAGCAGGGCTTCAGGATGCAGCAACGGGCCAAGGGCGCTCAACCGGCCTGGGATGCGCTGCGGCAGAGGCGGCTCCAAGGGCATCAAACGCGCCCAGGGCCGTCCGGCCTTGGCAAGCACGATCGTCTCGCCCGCGCGGGCTTCATCCATCAGGCGCGAGAGATGGGTCTTGGCCTGGTGCACGTTGACCAACCGCTGATGGGACACATTCGGATTTTTCATCACAGCCGCGCCAATCACTAGGCCTTAGCTTAGTTCGCAAACTAAACCAAGAAAGCTGGTACTGGCCCTGCAAGTTTCCTGAGCGCTCAACCTTCTCAGCAAGCGGGGGCATGTTGAGCTCCAAATGACCACCTCATGACCGAGAAGTGGCTGCTGACTGTTATGAACAGAGCGGACTCGGGTCATCAGCCTGGATCAATCAAATGCAGCGCTTACTCTCCTACGCGTACAGAACGAGGATCAGACGCTTGTCAAAACTGACAAGCGTTCCTTGTTGATGAACTGCCAACCCAAGATGATAGGTATCAGTGATTTGCCCGTGGTGAAGGTGTGCTTCTGCCACAAAGAATCCAGCTGCCTCCCAGGTCAAATCATCAGGCCAAAACAAATGAGTCGGATGGGCAAGCAGTTCTTGAAGCAAGGGCATTACAACCAGAGGCCCGCGAGGGCTGTTGGGATAACGCGGGTTCACGAGAATCCGTAACAGCGCGTTTTGGGTGAGAGGACAGCTGGCCCAGCCATCACCACCATGGGCCTGAAACCAAGCATGGGCCGGTTAATGGTGAACATGCTTTGTCGGAACAATATAAAATTGGCCAAATGAAGAAAAACATTGCTTTTTACACGCAAGACTTATCAAGAAAGCTCAAACCAAGCCAAATTCATGGGGACATAAAGCAACATTCAATACCGGAGGAATGCATAGAGCTTTAAGGAAGCAGCAATATAGGCCACGAAAAAGGATGCACTAACCAAAAGAAGACAGATAACTACAGTGTTTTAAGAATGACCAACGAGACTGGCCAACCTCGAACATACGCGCATTCCTACAACCGGCCTAGCCACCCAAAAGCTTGCAACCCTAAAACAATCAAAAAATGACTTTTGAGCACTGACAGGTCAATGCAAACGTGAATTTTACAGAGAGGATTGACTCATAACGACAGCGAAAGAGAGAGCCCAGGGACAGATCAGGGATTAAGCCTCAAAAAAAAGTGGCATACAATCAATAAAAAATCTACAATAAAATAGACTGGATTCTAGAAACCTCTATACGTGATATACTAACGATAAAGATAAAATCCACAGGGGCAATGACAAAGACACAATCCCCACAAGCCTTTACAAAAAACAAACTACAATTTGTCCATATTGGTAAATGCGGAGGCTCGACAGTAAGGGCTGAGATAAAAGACTCAAAGCTTTTGGAAGAAAAATTTGCGTCTGTGAAAATTATTCATGCTAAGCAGCCAAAATATTCAACAAACGATTCCTATCTCATCGTCATCAGAAACCCAATACAGAGAGTAATATCTGCATACAACTGGAGGAAGCACCTAGTCGTGGAGTCAGGGGTTGCAGAAAGAGAAAGGAGAGGAGAATGGGAAGTACTTAACAAATACACTTCTTTAAACCACATTGCAGAGTTACTCTACAACCCTGAAAACGAAAAGCTGAACTCACACGTTTTGACCGAGCTTTATAGAATCGGCCACATGAAGAAAAACATTTCTTTTTACACGGAAGACTTATTAAGGAAGCTCAGACCAAGCCAAATTTATGGGGTTATAAAGCAACATTCAATATCAGAGGACTGCATTGAGCTTTTAGGAAGTAGCGACATAGGCCACGAAAAAAGAATGCACTCCTCAAAAGAAGATAAACGAAAATACTTGTCAGCAATGGCTCAAAAAAATCTAAAAAGGCTTTTGTACGATGACTACAAATGCATACTAAAACTCTACACTATCGGCGCAATCTCAAAAAAAGATTTCGATTTGCTTTCCGACTAATAATACCAGAGACCTATTACGAGCAATTAAAAGGCATACGATTACATCTGCAAGAAATCTTTTTCTCAAAATTTACATCAAATAAGAAATACATCTTGCGAACACAATCGATAAATAAAAAGCTAACATATTTCAAGCAATTTTTCAAAAGCAAATGACTTAAATGGTGCAAACCTGGCAGCCACTGAAAAAGAATACAGATTTAATGCTCTTTACAGTTCACCCATAATCGAAGATGCTAGTAAGAGAGTAGAATCAAAACACCAAACACAACCTCTCAGCAATCCACTATTCTTTAGCCGAAGCAAATATTTATACAAGCCAAAAGCATACGAAAAGCTATTTTTTTAGTACACATAAAAAGACAAGAAACACATTCACAGAAATTCCTAACTTGAATCTGCAATCCGGGAAGACAATATTGATCTCATAAATGCTTTTTCTTCAGACAAAGCGCAAGCTAGACTATCGGGAAGCTCAAAATCACAACCAAAGGAACTACTATTACTATAAACCAAAGATTTAGAAAAGGAAGTCAAGGATTTAAAAACTTTAGTTTCTCCAAAAAGTGGGGAGAGAAGCCGGTGAAAAATAACCGCAGATTTAGTCAAAAGATAACCACGTGAATTAGGCGTTATATTGTCACTAGGTAAAATTTTTGGTAATCCAGAGAGATCTTTAGAGAGAAAAGAAGAAAGCCGGAATAGAACATTCTCTAGGTCTGAGATCAAGTCATCGAAGTCGATCACAATCGTATCAAAACGACTCATCCACAAGGGCAAAAAAACGGAGTATAATGAATCATACCAAAGACAAGGATACCGTTCAATAGCCAAGGCAGGGTTAACACTTGAGTTATAATAGCCCTTCGACAGACCATGCCGATAATGAGAAATAAAACGCTTATATGGATCTCTCAGGACAACAATAATCTTCAAATCTAATGTTGACTGTGAAAGCGAGGTGTAGGCACGTAGATCTGAGAAATAAGATGGCTCAGAAGAAAAGGCCTGATTATAAACGAACTTTTTATCCAATGACAAATACTTAAAGTACTGAGAGTTCCAAAAATACGATTCTTTCAAGCCTGAGGTATTATCAAAAGCGGGGTTAAGAAGAGAATAAAAGGAAGTAGATCCGGTTTTACGCGGGCCAATAATAATAGTGCTTGTTTGATTACACATAAAGCATGTCCCTGACAAGATTTTTCCACATTAGTGTGCAAGAGTCAAGTGAACGATTTTTTCGAAGCCAGGATTGGGCATACAAGATATCAATATCATAAATATGAGGATTACGGACGAAGGAGTGAATCGAAATTGCAAAAGATGAAGAGTCATACTCTTCACAAATACCGCCCCTGGATTCTAAAAGCGTTTCTCGATGATCAAGAATCTTTGTGCTTAGAACTGGAATACCCGCAACGATATAATCCAAAGTCTTTAACGGCGAGTTAGTCGACAAAAGTGTATTTGGATCGTAAGGACTTATACCTATGTCAAAGTACTGTAGAGCATTAGGAAGTGATTGCTCCAACACCGGAGGAAATAAATAAATATAACTATCTAATTGTCGCGATTTGACAGCATTCAAAAACTGATCTTTGTGAGATGGCAATCTTGAAACTCCAAAAACTCCTAAGAATGGAATTAAATCCAAAGAAAGCAGTTCCTCAACAAGATCCAACAAAAATGTCAACTCTCGGTTGGGGTTTAAAGTTCCCAAGTAAACAAGCTTGACATCACGAGGACTATGGTTAGTAATATTATAAATAGAATCAATGGTGAATAAGTCCGATGAATCAGCATCACCAACTTGCCAAATCTTAGTGCAACTAGGAATAGTATAAATCAAAGAATTTGTGATATTTAATTCAGTTCGCAAATAAGATTCCATAGCTACACTCATAGAGACAACTGCAGACGACAGCTTGCAGGCCAGGCAAGTCAATAAGACATACACATTCTTATTAATAAGAGACACAAAAGAGGTACTTTTTGACATCAAACCCTTAAGGTTTGAAATACGAAAAACAAGCTTAAAACCATTAAAAAGTGAAAAGAAATAAGAAACAATTATGGACAATGGGTTGTCATGAACAATGACAAGATCAAAACTTGAGCCTTGTACAAATAAAATCCTGAACAAATAAAGGGAAGAAATTAAAGGCCAGAGAGGTGATATTATTTTTGATGTACTTTTGGGAAATATGCAAAAATTATCTGAAAGCCAGGATAACGACGAAATTTTCGTACTTGGAGTATAGACAACGGTTTTGAGATTTTCTGAAGAAAGAAGAATAGAGTAAACCTCACGAAAATGCGAAGGAAAATGTATAGAATAATCTTGATCACAAAAGAAAAGAATTTTTTTCATTTAGAGGATTTGTATGCAGTAAACTTTGAACCACCCTCCAAAAAAAGGATGAAGACAATGGATACAAACAATGACAAGAGTATCTTAACAATGTTGTTAAATAAATAACCACCAGGAACTGCAATTATTTTCATGAGTGCCAAATAGGTAGGGATAGAATAATAAGATAATGTCATATCTACAATAAGAATTTTATAAATCAGCGAACACAGTGAACCAACAAAAAATCCACCAAATAATATTCCAAGTGAGCCGAATGCAATATAAAATTCGCCAGGTTTAGTTGCGGGAAATGAAGAAGTATAGGTCTTGAAACCATAAACCCCCTGCATGATATAGTCTCTAGTATCCCATGCATATTTCTCTAGATTTAGGTCACCTAACACATCATTAATGAGGGAATTACCATACGAGAAGCCAAAAGAGTTTGCATTAATTTTTTGAATCAAGCCAGATAAATTATATAAACTATCAAAAGTCCTACTTCCTCCTGAATCAACACGAACAACATTAAATAATACTTCAACTAAACCCGAGCCGTTAATAACTTTTGGCAGGACTAGAAAAAGCAGAAATACGGTAGAAAGATAGAATATTAGATTTCGAAATTTGAAAAAACGGACAAAATAATGATAGCATATAAATAGAAGTAAGAAAGGAGTTATAGCTCTTCCACGCCCACCCATTAAAAGTAAGACAAAAAACAACGCACTAGCCAAAACTAGAGGTAACAAGATGTAGGAAAAACTGCGGTTATATTTAAATGTCGAAAGAAACTGACAAGATATAGATCCGAATAGCAATAAAGCTAATTGAACAAAGGCAAATAAAGCCAATCCCAGTGGACCAGTTGTTAATTCGGATCGTGCATATTCAGGCCCGGCATAAGGATGTATTGAATATATAAAATAAACAACGATCAAAAGCAAAAAATATAATAAGCATTGAAATCGAGTAGAGAATCGAGGACCAGCAGTACGCAAGATTGGTGGTTTAAATACTTGATACAAAGAATTAGATCGAAAGCCGATATACCATGCAAGAGAATACAAGAGATAAAATAGAAAACCTGTGAGGTAATTATAAAAAGACAGACCCGCAAAAACTATCTGATAAAAGGGAATTCTATTGCTGGTATAATAAAAGAAAAGAAATAATTGAACGCTAATAAAACTTCCAAGACTGTAAAAGACGAAAAAGAAAGTTGGCTTGAAAAGATCCTTATTTGCATTCATTCGTCCAAATCTCCGTTAAGAATTTTAGTAATTAGAGACTCTTTCGAAAGAATGATATTTCTATACCGAAGCTTTATTACAGGGCCCAATTTAGACTTGATACAATCAACAGAATCACCCGCAATAGTCTTATTGAGTCCAATTTTTATTGCATGATGGCCATATTTTGCGTCAAAAGATTTCATCGAATAAAAAGACTTGCTAAAATCAGGATACTTTAAGACTGCGTAGTTGAACAAGTAATGAAACCAAAAATAGGGGTATACTTTGAAAAACTTAGGGAACAAATAATTAACAAAAATTGTAATGCGAATTGAGGGAAACAAGCGCAAAATACGACGAATATTTGGCTCAAAGAAAATCCAAAATCTTGACTTTTGGTGGTAAGGCAAGAAGCCACGCCAATAAGTACAACAAAGGCCATGCCAGTTTTTTATTATTAACTGTTGCGGAGATGATGCAAGAAACCAGGAAGCAATCAAGCGATCATTACCAGGGTGGGTAAAGGCGAAAAAAAAGTTTTCATGAGTATAATCAAGCCAATGTGATAAGCTTTGACGACAATATGTTGTAGCATCGACCCATATTCCTCCATATTTGTAAAGCAAATTTATTCTAATTAAATCTGATAGTGCC
Source organism: Synechococcus sp. MU1655 (assembly GCF_023630655.1). Classification (NCBI taxonomy): domain Bacteria; kingdom Bacillati; phylum Cyanobacteriota; class Cyanophyceae; order Synechococcales; family Synechococcaceae; genus Synechococcus; species Synechococcus sp. MU1655. Next base: position 13,477 of record NZ_JAKUHK010000020.1, read on the forward strand.
GCATGATTTAAACCAGAAGATAAAATTTGATGTGCATTAAAATCTGGCAAATATTTAGGCAATGAGACAGAGTTAAGAGCTATGACCTTCCAGTCAGGGTTTTTTGTTTGCCATGAAGAAAGGCATTTAACAACAATCTCTGGAGCATCACTAATGCCTTGGTACCAAAAAAACCAAATAACTTTGTGATGTTTACTCATAGTCTGAATGTTTGATCTTATCAGTGATGGCGTGGAATCTTTTCATACGCTCTTGAGACAGAGAATCAGTAACACATCTACCCTCAAAACAAATAAACATATGACTTACTTTATGCATTCCTCCTTTGACATGCGTAAACTTTTCAAAATTCAAGTCTGTGTATTCAGATAATAAATATTGAGTGTGATTCAAAGGTATGGAATATAAAGATCCGTCAAACTCAAGGTAAGATAATGAATTAAAATATTTACTCTCGATAATATCATAGCCCCAAGATGGCTTCATGCTAGACCAAATTACAGACAAAAGGTAGTATATGGGGTAAAACATATTACTAATATATTTATCATTAATTTTAAATAATGAGCCCAGAAAAACCGAGGCTTTAGACTCAAGCAAATGCAAATAGTTACCTGCAACAGCAACTAACTTGGAAGCCTTGTTATTACTCTTTGAAATATATCTATATAAGTAATGATTACGAGTTTTATACATCTTAATATCAATCCTACGCTCTCCACCATATACGCGCAACATTCCTTGAGATTCTCGGTGAGCTAAGCTATAT
>NZ_JAKUHK010000021.1:0-14139 GCF_023630655.1 Synechococcus sp. MU1655
GCGGGAGACGGCAGCTGCCATGAACAGAAACGAGTTGAAACTGGTCTCATTAAAGACGGGCCGCTCGGCATAAGGCGCGTAGATTCGGCATTCGCAGAAGGTGGGATGTGACGCTGACGGGCAGTGAGCTGTGGAACAAGGTGCAGCTTGCTCTTCAGAGCAACCTCAGTAAGCCCACCTTCGAAACGTGGATTCGTCCTGCACGCTGCAGCTCTTTTCAAGGACGGACGCTCACCCTGCAGGCTCCCAATAGCTTTGCCAGCAATTGGCTGCGCAAGAATTACGCCAGCACCATTGCTGAAGTCGCGCAGGAGATTACTGGTCATCCGATCGAGGTGATCGTGCTCGCTCAAGACGATGAAGATGCTGGGTCTGAGGCGGCTCCACTGTCGAGCCTGTCGCCTTCCAGCCAGCCGTTGCCCTCAACGGCCGCTGCAGTGGCTCCGCCGTCGAGCACGACGCCTCGGAGGCTTCCCGGCTTGAACATGCGCTACGTGTTCAATCGTTTTGTGGTGGGACCTAATAGCCGAATGGCGCATGCGGCTGCTTTGGCAGTAGCCGAGGCCCCGGGTCGTGAATTCAATCCGCTGTTCATCTGTGGAGGTGTGGGCCTAGGGAAGACCCATCTCATGCAGGCCATCGGGCACTACCGCCTAGAGATTGATCCGGAAGCGCGCGTGTTTTATGTATCGACTGAAACGTTTACCAATGATCTGATCACTGCGATTCGTAAGGACGGTATGCAGGCATTCCGAGACCGTTATCGGGCTGCGGATCTCATCTTGGTGGATGACATTCAATTCATTGAAGGGAAGGAATACACCCAAGAAGAGTTCTTTCATACCTTCAATGCTTTGCACGAAGCAGGGCGACAGATTGTGATTGCAAGCGACAGGCCACCCAGCCAGATTCCGCGGCTGCAGGAGCGTTTGATCTCTCGATTTTCGATGGGATTAATCGCTGATATCCAGGCTCCTGATCTGGAAACTCGAATGGCGATTCTTCAGAAAAAAGCAGAGCAAGAGCGCGTTGCTCTCCCTCGGGACCTGATCCAATACATCTCGGGCCGCTTCACCTCCAACATTCGCGAGCTTGAGGGAGCGCTCACCCGTGCCGTTGCGTTCTCTTCGATCACAGGAATCCCCATGACCGTGGAATCGGTGGCGCCGATGCTCGACCCCAGCGGCCAGGGGGTTGATGTCACACCGCAGCAAGTGATTGACAAGGTGTCAGAGGTGTTCGATGTCACGGCGGATGACATGCGAAGCAGTAGCCGGCGTCGGGCGGTGAGCCAGGCTCGTCAGGTGGGGATGTTCCTGATGCGGCAGGGAACAGATTTGAGCTTGCCCAGAATTGGCGACACCTTCGGAGGAAAGGATCACACCACCGTGATTTATGCCATTGAACAAGTGGAAAAGAAGTTGGCGACCGACCCTCAACTCGCTAGTCAGGTTCAACGGGTGAAGGATCTGTTGCAGATTGACTCTCGACGTCGTCGTTAAGGATCACCGCCCTTCCAGCCAGCCAGGTGGGATGCCGCTGATGAGCGAGCAAGCCTGCGTGCTGCAGGCAGGGCTGGATCCAAATGTTTGGAGCTGAATGGAGGCATGGGTCGAGTGCGCAACCAAAGGCCCCAACGGAACTCGTGATAAGGAATCAAGGGCTGTGGCTTGATCACCCCCTCCTGCTTCAGTTTCCAAACCAGGCTGCGGTAAGGGTCATCCTGGAGGCCAAGCAAGGTGTCGGGCAGGTCTTTCGCTGGCCACGGGCCATTGCCTCTACCGTCGTGAAGATAGAGCCAGCCTTTGTCGTGCAGGGCCTGGAGAGCCTCCTCCCTGCTGTCACTGGTTAGGTCGTCGATCACGTAGCCGTAAGTCGTGATCGTTGGAACCATTTCGAGCAAGGCTCGGAGGCGGTGATGACGATCCACCATCCAAAGCTTTCCACTCTGATTGCGTACCAAAGGCACTGGCTTGCGATTGAGATACCTGCGACGTTCTTCAGAACTTTCCTCATGGAAATCGCGTTGCCGATTCCAGACCTCAGCCATCCCCACACACATCTGTGTGGGGTGAAGGTCAGCAACGGCCACCTCAAAAAGTTTGAACCCTTTGGTGTGATCCGGTATGGGGGCGTATTCAGGAAGATGCAGAGGGCAGATCTCAACGCTGCATGCACTCCACTATGCCGAGGTTGAGTTGTGAATGGACTCGTCAAGCATCCCTGAGCTGACTTGGCACTGATTGTTTTGGCACTCGTGGACTGAAGGCAGCGGGCAAAATATGAAAAAAACAGTTGGCTCCATGGAACAAAGTTTTGATCTTGTTGTTCTCGGTGCTGGGTCAGGAGGTCTAGCCGCTGCCAAACGTGCTGCTCGTTATGGAGCCAAGGTGGCGATTGTGGAGGGAGATCGCGTCGGCGGGACCTGTGTCATTCGCGGCTGCGTGCCGAAAAAACTTCTGGTGTATGGCTCTCTTGTCTCCGAACAACTGCAGGGGGCGTCCAGTTATGGAGTGAGTGTTGAGGGGGCAACGTTTGATACGTCCGTGCTTTTGCGCAATGTGCGTCAGGAGGTGGATCGCCTCAATGCTCTTCACATCGAGTTTTTGGCGAAAGCAGGAGTGGAGCTGATCACAGGCTGGGGGCGATTTCTAGATCCTCATCGCATTGGTGTCTCAAGGATGCGGGAGGGCGAGATCGATCAGGTGCTGCAGGCCAAGCGGGTGATGATTTCGGTTGGTGGGCGCCCCGTGCGGCCGGATGTTCCAGGGGTTGAGCTGGCTTGGGTGAGCGATGACATGTTTTTGCAGGAGCGTTTCCCGGACCAGGTGGTGGTGGTGGGAGCCGGATTTATTGCTTGTGAATTTGCTGGCATCCTGCGAGGCCTTGGTGTTGGGGTGACCCAATTGGTACGTGGTGAAAAGCTTTTGCGAGGTTTCGACAGCGAACTAGCAGGCGTTGTGCAGGAGGGCATGCAGGAGAAGGGCATCGACCTGCGCTTTGGACAAGGACTTGCTGCGATTGAGGGCGGACCGAACGATTTGACTGTCGTCACCAAAACCGGGGATCGACTTCCCTGTGGCGGGGTCCTCTTGGCGACTGGTCGTCAACCATTCCTTTCAGGGCTGGGCCTCGATGCTGCTGGTGTGGTGGTTGAGGAGAGGCGTATTCCTGTCGACGCAGATCTAGCCACCAATCATGCGCACATTTTTGCTGTGGGAGATGTGACGGATCGCATTTGCTTGACCCCCGTCGCGGTAGATGAGGGGCGTGCCTTTGCGGACAGTGTGTTTGGAAGCACTCCAAGGCAGGTCAAGTACGACTTAGTGGCGAGTGCTGTGTTCAGCCAGCCTGAGCTGGCCACTGTGGGGTTATCGGAAGAGGAAGCAATCGCCAAGCTCGGTGCGGATCAGGTGGTGGTTCATCGCGCGCGTTTTCGCTCCATGGCTCAGGCTTTGCCTAAACACGGCCCACGTTGTTTGTTGAAGCTCGTTTTGGAGGCAAGCAGCGAGAAGGTGCTCGGATGTCACATGGTTGGTGAACATGCCGCTGAAATTATCCAAATGGCTGCTATTGCCGTGGGGATGGGGGCGACCAAGGCCGATTTCGATCGCACCATGGCCTTGCATCCGACGGTTTCAGAGGAGTTTGTAACGATGGCCTGATCCCTTCAGCCCTTGGTTTGGGTTAGCTCATGCGCTGGTTGAGCGTGTCAGCTAGCTGCAGGGCTAAGGCGATGGTGGTCAGACCAGGCCCAACACTTGGACAGCTTGGGAAAACGCTCGTGTCGGCAATGTAGAGATTGTCGAGTTCATGGCACTTACCGGTGGCATCGACCACCGAGGCCGCTGGATCGGTTCCCATACAACAGGTTCCGCATGCGTAGCCCACAACGCTGAGGGGCGCTTCACCCCGAGGGTGGGTCGGTGCTGTACTCACGACCCGTGTGAGTGGGTCGGCTTCGATCGCTTTGAGGGTGTCAATCCAGCGGTAGACCAATCGATCATGGGCTTCGCGGTTGTTGTGGATGTAGTTGATGCGGATCTGGTCGTTGTTCAGCCAGACCTTGTTGTGGGTGTCGGGTAAGACTTCTGACATGGCCCACCAAGCCACCGAGCGGGAGGCCAGTCGCTCCAGCCCAAAATCAGGAATCATTTTGCTGACAAGGGATAGCACCGGCGGTGACTCCGCAAACAGGGCGTCCTGCAAGACGCCTCCCGCGGCCTGAATGTGGCCGAGCGGAAAAGAGACGTTTTTGTCTCCCCAGTAGTAGTCATTGATTCCGAGTGAACGCGCGTAACGTCCGTCGTTGCGTTCGGTCGCGAGCTGCAGGATGGAGGTGAGTTGCAGATTCATCAGGTTGCGACCGACCTGATCGGAGCCGTTGTTGAGTCCGCGGGGGTGATGGCTTGAATGCGATCGCAGCAGGATGGCCGGTGAGTTGATGGCTCCTGCGGCTAACACGATGAGATCGGCTTTGAATAGCCATGTTTCTCCTGCTACGTCAGCTTCCACACCTTTGATGGAGCTGCCGAGCGGGTTCACGTGCAAACGCTTGACCGTTGCTTGCGTTCGGATTTGTAATTTGGAGTGGTCCGCATTGTCGAGGCCATACAGCTGGGAATCCCCACTTGGATCCTCCCGGTTATTGGACCAGCTCAGCGGTAGGTCATAGGGCTGACATCCCTGGCGTTTGAGCGCTTCTCGCAGGGGCTCAAGGAAGGGGACCAGTGGTTTTGGTTCATGCTCAAAAGGGGAAGAGCGGCTTGGTTCTGTTGGGTCGATTCCTGAGCGACCGTGGACGCGGTACAGCTTTTCGGCGGCTGAGTAATAAGGCGATAGCTGGTCGTAGCTGATGGGCCAGGACGGTGAAATTCCCTCTTGCAAGGGGACTTCCGCAAAATCCTTTTCGCGCATGCGTTCCAGCACGGCGCCCCAGATTTTGGTGTTGCCGCCGAGGGCATAGGTGGTCTGTGGTGCGAACGGATCACCGTCGGGCCCAAACCAGCGCTCATTCCTGGGGTGATAACGATCTTTTCGGAACAGATCCACATCTGCCACATTTTGATCTTCGAGAGCCATGCCTTCTCCTCGCTCGAGCATGAGCACGGAGTGACCCTGCCGGCTCAGAGCACCGGCAACAGTGCCACCACCGGCACCACTGCCGATGATGATGACGTCGTAATGGCGGTCGTCGATGATCATGATTGAAAAAATGAAGGCCGATCTGAAAAGCTCAGATGGATTAGGTTGTGCGTTGCCAGACGTAAATCAAGAGGTAAAGAATGATCCAGATAACATCAACAAAATGCCAAAAAAGACTGACTGAGGTGACGCCCATCTCGCCTTTCTCGTAATTGTTTGGTCTGAAAGATCGAAGCAGCATTAATCCCATCAACAGAATGCCTGTGATGACATGAAGGCCGTGGAATCCTGTGAGCAGAAAAAATGTACCTCCAAAGACTCCACTGCTAAGGCTGAATTGAAGTTCGGACCATTCCACATATTGCCCGTAAACGAAATAAGTTCCCATCGCCATCGTGAGGAGCCATAGAGCCCGAAAGCCCCAAAGGTTTTTCTGATGTAAATAGCGTTCAGCAAAATAGGCCACAAAGCTTGAGCTAACTAGCACAATTGTGTTGATCAAAGGCATGCGTGTTTCGAGCCCTTCAACACCTTCAGGGAGCCATTCTGGTGCGGTGATTTTTAGAAGTGCAAAGCCAGTAAAAAAGGCTAGAAAAATGATGCTTTCTGAACACAGGAAAATGATGAAACCTGTGAGGTTGTGCCCATCGTGCTTGATGTGGCCGGGTTGATGATTGAGGGGTAAGTCGGGATTCGTTGTGGTCATCGTTTCAGGCCTCCATGGAGCGACGGATGTAGAAGTCCTCGTCTTCAACTAAAGGTTTGCCTAAGCCGTAGCCATAGGGACCATTAATGACAGTGGGAATATCGTCTTCGAAGTTTTCGGCAGGAGGTGGGGATGGCAAGAGCCACTCCAGGCCAATCGCTCTCCAGGGGTTGGGTGGAGCTTTGGGTCCGCGAGCCCAGGAACTCACCATGTTCAGGATGAAGGGAATTGAGGCAACGCCAAGCATGAAAGCTCCGATGCTCGCAATCACGTTCCAAATGGCGAATTCTGGGTCGTAGGAGGCAACGCGTCGGGGCATCCCTAGCAATCCAGCCCAGTGGAGTGGTAGCCAGTTGAGCGTGGCACCAATGAAGGTGAGTACGAAATGGACTTTCCCAAGGCCTTCGTAATACATCCTCCCCGTGAATTTTGGGAACCAGTGGTAAATGCCAGCGAAAACCCCAAAAACAATGGTGTTGAAGATTACATAGTGGAAGTGGGCTACCACGAAGTAGGTGTTACCGACATGGATATCGATTGGCACTGTGGCCAGCATCACACCAGTAATGCCGGCAAAAATGAAGTTGATCAAACCTCCGATGCAGAAAAGCATTGGTGTGCTCAACCTCAAATTGCCTGCCCAGAGTGTTCCTATCCAGGCAAATACCTTCACTCCAGTTGGGATGGCAATGAGCATCGTGGTGAACATGAAGATGTGACGCATCCAGTTCGGTGTGCCGGTGTAAAACATGTGGTGAGCCCACACGATCAGGCTGAGAAAAGTAATTCCGAAGGAGGCGATTGCTACAAAGCGATAGCCAAAGAGAGGTTTGCGCGAATAAACAGGAAAGAGCTCAGAGAAAATGCCAAAGACAGGCAGTACCAGCACATAAACGGCAGGGTGGGAATAGAACCAGAAAAAGTGCTGAAATAACACAGGATCGCCGCCACCCTCTGGCCTGAAAAAGCTTGTGCCGAAGCTGAGGTCAAACAGCAGCATCACCGCACCACCAGTAAGAGCAGGCAGTCCTATCAACTGGATGGTTTGGGCGGCCCATGCGGTCCAAACAAAAATCGGCATTCTGAAGAAACCCATTCCAGGGGCCCGCATCCGGATGATTGTTGTTACGAAGTTGATGGCACCCATGATCGAAGAGATGCCAGAGAGTGCTACTGCAAGAATCCAGAGAAACTCGCCATTAATGAAATGGCCGAGTGGATTTTGCAGACTCATGGGTGGATAGGACCACCATCCCGATGAGGCTGGCCCACCGGGGGCGAAAAAGCTTCCCATCAAGACGATGGAGAACACCGGCACCAGCCAGAAAGCAGCTGCATTCAGCTTTGGAAATGCCATGTCAGGTGCCCCGATCATCGTTGGAATCAACAGGTTGTTGAAGCCGTTGAGAATTGGGAACAAAAACAGGAACAGCATCACTGTTCCATGCATGGTGTAGAGCCCGTTGTAGACCGTGGGATCCACAAGATCGGCGGGAGGAGTGATTAATTCACCCCGTACGATCATGGCCAAAAGTCCTCCTACCAAGAGGAAGAACAGCGCCGTAGCGATGTATTGAATGCCAATTACTTTGGCGTCGGTGTTGAAACTGAAGAAGCGCTTCCAGTTGTCAGGTGCTCCGGGAACTGGATGAGGTGCCTTGAGAATGCGGAGGTCGTAGGTGTTGCTTGTCATGGCATGTCTCAGGCGTCGTGAGGAACGGAGGGATCACCGGGGTCGTTCACCATCGGTGCAGGAGCTGGAGGTACGGTCGCCCAGCCTTTGTCACCGCGCGCGATGCGACGGTCATAGAGGGCGCGACTTGGATCAAGACCCTTTTGAAGCGGTTGTTGTGCCGTGGTCTTTAACCATGCGGCGAAGTCCTGCTCGGTTTCGACAATCACGTCGGTCTGGTTCTGTGAGAAATAGGCGCCGCTGAACATGGCGTCTCGGAGTCGGAATCTCCCTTCCTTCGTGGGAGTAAGGCTGTAAGAAATGATGCTGCCTGGGATGATGTCTTGTTTGAGCCGGAAGGCCGGTACATAGAAACTGTGGAGAACGTCTTCTGAGATCATGCGGAAATTCACTCGCTGATCAATCGGGAGATGTAGCTCAGAGCTGCGAACTCCGTCTGGATAGACAAACTCCCAACTCCACTGGCGGGCAATGATATCGATGGGTCCCACCTCGGCCATGGGATCGGTCTGTATCAGCACGGTTGGGTCCGTGCCAACGGCATATTTATGCTTGGGTCCGAGGGTTTGAAGCTTCATATTGACGTTCATCGAATAGGTGGCGATTAGGAATACCGTCACCAGGGGAATGATCGTCCAAGTGATTTCCAATTTGGTGTTGCCCTCAATCGGCGCCCCATCACTTTCGTCATATTTTCCAGCCCGGTTGAATAACAGCACCCAACCCATCACACCTGTACAACCTAAAAAAATGAACGTGCCGACCCCCGTCTCTAATGCGAACAAATTGTCGACGTAAGGAGCGGCACTGGAGGCTTGTGGTGGGAACCAACTGAGAGACCAGTTCGCCATCAGTTTGGAAAGGATCAGATTGATCGCGATAGCGACTGTGATGATGACAATGGCGCTGATGTTGGGTCCCTTCTTGGGCGTTGTGGTCGTCATGGCAGTACCTCATTGAGATCGGCACCGGCGGCGAGGAGTTGATCCGCTGTGATATGAACGCCAAATTCACTGGCAAGCCATGCCCCAAGGCTTCCATGCACGCCCATGACCAGAAGCACTACGGCTCCGCAGCCGAGATAGAGCCAGCTCACCTGACGACCGTAATCTTTGCGCCACGAAAATCTCTGAAATCCTCTCCAGATAGCCATCACCACAATGATGAGTAGCAGGGCGACCCCTCCGATCGCATGCCACAGCATGGTGTCGATTGCATTCTGGCCAATGATGCTGCGAATTCCTTGTAGTGGAACGGCAAGGAGCATTTCGTAAAAGCCAGCTGCAACGGTGAAAAAGGTGATCACGCTGCAAGCGAGAATGTTGTACCAACCAACATCGTGAAACCCGCTTCGTGTTGCCGGTAGTGCCAGGAAACGAAAGACTCGTTTCTCCAAAGGGTAAAATGCTCCTGCAAAATCAAACGCGATTCCGATAGCAAACAGGCCAATGGTGAAATGCACCAAATTGGGATGGATCGGGATCGAGTAGGGGAGATCATTAGCCCCAAGTTTGTCGGCGATTTCATTCACCGGCGAGAGAATGGTGCTGATGCAATTCATAACAGGGCTCCACTACGGACTGCTTCGACAACCGGGACCGTGTGGAGTCCATAAACCCAAACGAGTTTGTCGCCTAGGTAAACCTGGCAGAACACCAAAATGGCTAAAACTGAATCAATTATCAGAAATCCTCTGGGCAGCACTGTGGGATCTTTTTGCCTTGCGACGTATCGCCAGCCTGTTAGCAGGCTGAGAATCGCAGCGAGGGACCAACCAATCGTGCTGTGGTAATTCAAAATGTCTCTTGAAGCTCCATAAGGAGTGGCTAAACCGGCTTCAATTTGTCCAAAGATGATGGCCACGAAAATGGCCACTGTCGCCACCAGCAAGTTCCAGAAGCTCACCTCAAAGAGGTTCTGGCGCCGTGTGAGCACTCCAATCAGGTCAAACACCACCGTGATCAGAGCCATCGCAATCACGAAATGCACCACGATGGGATGAATGACATCTAGCCAGGGGAGATTCTTGTCGTTGAGCGGGGGGAGCAGCCCAATCATCGGCATGCCGATCGAAGCATTTCAAGCATGTACATCTTTCGCTCTGCAGTCATCCCTCCATAACGGAATGCAAGCAGAAGTCTTTTTAGCTTGAGAGCTCTTTGCGTTTGAGCTGTCTCCAATAGCGAGCTGCCTGAACGACGATCAGAACGACAACGGCTGGCAGCACAACGCAAAGCATGATGAGCCGAAATTCATCTGACCAAGAGGAAAGCCCGGTGCGGGGGAGAACATTGTCGGTGATGTAAAGAACGTATAAGCCGACTAGTAATCCACCTTCAAGTCTGGTAATGCGTCCTTTTGTCCAGAAGATTGGTAGGCAAGCCAAGCTGGTCAGAATCATCACAGGCATGTCGTCATGGATTAAATCCGGAGTGACATTCAGACCTCTTGCTCCTGCTGCGATGGCACCTCCAGCAAGAACAAGGAGAAGATTCAGGAGACAGCTACCAACGACGTTGCCGATGGCGAGATCGGTTCTCCCTCGCAATGCAGCGACCAGAGAGGTGATCAATTCCGGCATGGAGGTGCCAGCCGAAACAATGGTGAGTCCGATCACGGCTTCACTCACGCCCAGGCTTAAGGCAACGGAGCTGGCTCCTTTCACCAGCAGGTGAGCGCCGCAGCCAAGGACAACAATGCCCACCACGAGTTGAACCAAGGCTTTGATCCAGCCCTGTTGGGCGGTTTCCACGTCAATCTCTGGTTCGGCAGGCTCCATTTCCTCTGGTTCCTCCCGTGCGGTTCGGATTTCCCAAACAGTGTTGATGACAAGAGCCAGCAAGAGAGCGACGCCCGATTGCCAGGTCACACGTCCGGCCGAAGCCATCCCCCAAGCCGCCGCCGAGACGGCTAACAGGAGGGGGACATCCCTTCTCACCAGGCGGCTTTCCACTTTCAGAGGAAGAACGAGGGCGCTGCAGCCGAGCACGACCAAAACGTTAAAAATGTTGCTTCCCACCACGTTGCTGACGGCGAGTGCATCAGCCCCTTGAACCACAGAACTGATACTGACAAAAAACTCTGGAGCGCTCGTTCCAAGCGAAACAACTGTCAGGCCAATGACCAGCTGAGGGACGCCGAGGATGACGGCAAGAATCACCGCACCCTGAACGAATAACTCTCCTCCTCCGAACAGGAGTCCGATTCCCACCAAGAGCTCGAGGGTAGAGATCAGAAAGTCAGGCATCGACTCCGTGCTTGTTTAGCGACCATTGTCCTTACCAGCCTCAACGGCTTTAGCGGTGACGAGGATTAACATCATTCAACTTCAATGACGAGACTCTGGTGCTCCTGAATTACATCAGCACCCGCAATATCCGGGGGGATGCTTTTGGCGGACTAACGGCAGCTGTGGTTGCACTTCCGATGGCATTGGCTTTTGGAGTGGCCTCTGGTGCTGGTGCAGCAGCAGGTCTTTGGGGTGCTGTGATTATCGGTTTGGTGGCTGCTCTTTTCGGCGGTACGTCCACCTTGATTTCCGAACCCACTGGTCCCATGACGGTGGTGTTCACCGCGGTGATTCTTAATTTCACCAGTCAAATCCCCGACCGAGGAACAGCCCTCGCTCTGGCTTTCATGGTGGTGATGCTGGCAGGTCTTTTCCAGATCCTGTTCGGACTTTGTCGACTAGGTCGATACATCACGATGATGCCTTACACCGTGATTTCAGGCTTTATGTCTGGAATCGGTGTGATTCTGGTGATCCTTCAATTGGCCCCGTTTCTAGGGCAGACCAGTCCAAGCGGTGGTGTGATCGGCACCTTGTCCAGTCTTCCTCAATTGATTTCAGGTGCACAACCCCTTGAGTTTTTACTCGCACTGATCACTCTCCTGATCCTCTGGTTTACTCCTGAAAATTGGAAGCGTTTTTGTCCTCCTCAGCTTCTCGCCTTAATTGTTGGAACAGCTCTATCACTCACAGTATTTGCGGATGTGGGGTTAAGTCGAATTCCAGAGTTTTCAGCTGATTTTCCCAGTTTCCAACCACCTACGTTATCTGGTATCACTCCAGAATTGCTGCGGCTGATGGTGGTGAATGGAGCAGTATTGGGGATGCTCGGCTGTATTGATGCTCTACTGACATCTGTAGTGGCAGATAGCCTGACGCGTACAGAACATAACTCTAATAAAGAATTAATTGGACAGGGTCTCGGGAATTTGGCGTCTGGTTTGTTTGGTGGTTTGCCTGGGGCCGGAGCCACGATGGGAACGGTTGTCAATATTCAGGCTGGAGGGCGTTCGGCCTTGTCCGGAATTGTACGAGCACTGATTTTGATGCTTGTCATTTTGCTGGCAGCACCTCTGGCGTCGCTCATTCCCCTCGCAGTGCTTGCGGGCATTGCTCTCAAGGTTGGATTTGACATTATCGACTGGAGTTTTTTAATGCGTGCGCATCATTTATCGATGAAGGCGGCATGCATCACTTATGGGGTGATTGGTCTCACTGTTCTTGTGGATTTGATTTGGGCCGTCTTTATCGGAGTGTTTGTCGCCAATGTTTTAACGATTGAACGCATGACGGCCCTTCAGTCCAAGGGGGTGAAGACGATTAGTACGACCGATGATGATGTGACTCTTCCGCTCGAAGAACAAGCATTGCTCGATCGAGCTTCGGGACGATTGTTGCTCTTTCAGCTCACAGGTCCAATGATTTTTGGTGTCGCCAAAACCATCAATCGTGAGCACAATGCGATTGAGGCCTGTGAAGCTGTGTTATTTGATCTCAGCGAAGTTTCGCATCTTGGTGTGACCGCCTCACTAGCGCTTGAGAATGCGATCAAGGAGGCTATCGAGGTGGGTCGTTCGGTGTATTTGGTGGTCTTGCCAGGCGCAACTCGTAGGCGTTTAGAGAAACTGAAGTTGCTCGATCTTCTCCCAGAGAATCACGTCAGCGCAAATCGCCACGAGGTCTTGCTGAATGCGGTGAATCAATTGCCTTCACTCCAGAAGCTCTCTTCTTAGATGACGTCCTCAGATCGTCTGGTCTTGCGTCGTCCGGATGACTGGCATGTGCATCTCAGGGATGGCGCCATGTTGAAGGCTGTACTTCCTGCCACTGCCAGAACCTTTGCCCGGGCGATCGTGATGCCCAATTTGCGTCCACCTGTGACGTCGGTCGATGAGGCAGTCGCTTATCGCGCAAGGATTCTCGCGGCTCTGCCCGAGGGAGTCAGCTTTCAACCTCTGATGACGGCCTATCTCACCGATGCCATCGATCCTGGGGAATTGGACCGCGGCTTTCGTGAGGGCGTGTTCAGTGCAGCCAAGCTTTATCCCGCTAATGCCACCACCAATTCAGCAGCTGGTGTGAGTGATCTCTACAACATTTCAGCAGTGCTGGAGTGTATGGAGGCCATTGATATGCCCCTCCTGATTCATGGCGAGGTCACCGATCCCGATGTGGACGTGTTTGATCGGGAAGCCCAGTTTATTGAGCGGCACTTGAAGCCTTTGCGTGAACGTCATCCCAGGCTGCGCATCATTCTTGAGCACATCACCACTGAGGAAGCTGTGATCTATATCCGGGAGTCTTATCAGGGCGGTGATCAACGCATCGCCGCCACGATCACGCCGCATCATCTTCACCTCAATCGAAATGCGATGTTTCTCGGTGGCCTGCGCAGTGACTTCTACTGTCTTCCGGTTGTGAAACGAGAATGCCACCGAAGGGCTTTGGTCCAGGCTGCCACCAGTGGTCTTCCTTGTTTCTTCTTAGGTACGGACTCGGCACCACACCCCCGCTCAGGTAAGGACTCAGCGTGCGGATGTGCAGGAATTTTCAATGCGTTCCATGCGCTGGAGAGTTATGCCACCGTGTTTGAACAGGAAGGAGCACTTGATCGCCTTGAGAGCTTTGCCAGTGAGTACGGTCCGCATTTTTACGGTCTGCCCCTGAATGCCGACACCGTGACGTTGGTTCGGCGGGATCAGCCCATTCCCTCTCGATTGTTGCCTCCCCAGTCAGCACGCGTTGGGGATGACACCTTGCCTGAGTCAGAGTGGCCTCTCCTTTTTCATGCCGGGGAAACACTCGCCTGGTGTGTGGAAATAAATGGGCACTCCGGCCCAAACTGAATAGGGTTCTGCCAGGAGATCGTGCGAGATCATGAGCGACCCTCTGGCACCTGTTGCTGAAACCTATTGGCATCTCTGGACGGATGCCGATGGGATCAGTCGGCAAGAGAGTTGCACGATTAGTCAGTTCACTCTTGGTCGTCTGGGAGAGCGCAATTCACCTCAGTTTTCAAGAGGTTTGATGAAGGATGGCAATGCGTTTGTCACTTATCTGCCGGTCGGCTGGGTGGGGCCTTGGCATGAGAATCCTGAGCCAAAATGGATTTATGTGCTGCGTGGGGCCTGGACTGTGACGAGTATGGACGGGCAGATTGCATTGATGAAAGCTGGCGAATATTCGTACGGCGGAGATCAAGGTTGCATCATGACGCCAGATGGACGCACTGGACATCTTTCCGCGCAGGTTGGCGATGAACCCTGTGTGCAACTGATTATCCAGCGCAATGATCAAGCTTGGAGA
>NZ_JAKUHK010000022.1:0-13897 GCF_023630655.1 Synechococcus sp. MU1655
GGTGATCACCACGGGAAGTTCCAGCTCGTTCGCGACGGCGCGGGCGGTGTCGGATGCTTTGCCACCACCGGCGCCCACGACTGCCGTGAAGGTGTGCGTTTTGGCAAGTTCAACAAGGCGATCTATTTCCGCTTCGCTGCATTCCCCTCCAAAGGTTTCAATCACAGGGGTGAGGCCAAGGGGCGGGAGCTCTGCTTGCCAGATGGGGGCTAGGCAGCGCTCTGCTGTACCGCCAGCAATGAACAGCACAGAATCGGACAGCCCCAATCGCTTTAATTCTCGACCGAGTTCATGCGTTGCTCCTGGGCCTTGGACGTAGCGACCAGGTGACGCCAGGACGGCTAGCGGACGCCGATGAATACAGCCTTGTTCCAGTGGGTAAGCCATGGGAGCTGGGAGTACCTCTCTCCCGATAGCCAATGTGCGTTCAGACGTCAGCTCTCTTCTGGGTTTGGATTGGGTCGATCGAGTGCGTCCCGGCAGCTTTTGGATTCGATCCAATCGCTTTGGCTGAGGCAATGGGCCGCCCACTGCTTCTTTGTCATGCATTGAGGTGCGATCGCCATGCAAACCATTCCTTTGTGATCCTCAGGAACGAATTGGGTGGTCTGTTCCTTGAGGGTTGACCCATCCTTCAGCGGCTGCGATTGGTGCAGCTCACAGGACCAAGTTGATGTTGCAAAAGGTGCCCCCATGGTCAGGGCTGCGGCCATGGTCAGGGCAGGTTTGATCCACCCAAGGGGGATGCGCAGGAGATCCATTGCTGTGTTCAGGGATGCTTGCCAGTGAGATTCACGATGATCACCCCAGCTGTGATTGTGGCGATTCCCACTAGCTGACCTGGGGAGGGCACTTGCTTGTAGGCAAGCAAGCCAACCAGCACGATGGCGATGATCCCGATTCCACTCCATAGGGCATAGGTGATGCCCAGAGGAATGGTCTGCACCACACGAGAGAGCAACAGCATCGCGATGGAGTAAGCGGCCAGCACAACAAGTGTGGGAATCGGCCTGCTGAAACCCTCAGAGAGTTTGAGGCAGGAGGTTCCAATCACTTCGGAAGCGATCGCCAGCAATAACAGAATCCAGGGTGCGGGCATGAAGCGTTTCTCTCATCGAATTGGTGGCGGCTCCTTAGGATTGGCGTACTGCCTTCATCAGAAGCCCGAGCCGGGATTTCGCTAACCGCATGACCGACGCTCCCGTCAAAAGGATTCGCAACTTTTGCATCATTGCCCATATCGACCACGGCAAGTCGACGTTGGCTGACCGCTTGCTGCAAGACACCGGAACAGTGGCTAATCGGGACATGCAAGAGCAGTTCCTTGACAACATGGAGCTGGAGAGGGAACGGGGGATCACGATCAAGCTCCAGGCCGCACGCATGAAGTACAAGGCGGCGGATGGCGAGGAGTATGTGCTCAATCTCATCGACACACCCGGCCATGTGGACTTCTCCTACGAGGTGAGCCGCAGCCTTCAGGCCTGTGAAGGGGCCTTGCTTGTGGTGGATGCAAGCCAAGGGGTGGAGGCTCAGACCCTGGCCAACGTGTACATGGCACTGGAGAACGATCTCGAGATCATTCCGGTGCTTAACAAGATTGATTTGCCGGGTGCAGATCCCGATCGCATCAAGGAGGAGATTGAGGCGATCATCGGTTTGGATTGCTCGAATGCGATTCCTTGCTCTGCCAAAACAGGCCTGGGCGTTCCAGAGATTCTCCAATCCGTCGTGGACCGCGTTCCACCGCCCGCAGACACGGTGAAGGAGGCCACTCAAGCTCTGATCTTTGATTCCTATTACGACCCTTACCGCGGAGTGATTGTTTACTTCCGTGTGATGAGCGGAAGCATTGGTCGCAAAGACAAAGTGTTGTTGATGGCGAGCAACAAAACCTATGAACTCGATGAGGTCGGGATCATGGCTCCGGATGAAATCAAGGTGGATGAGCTCCACGCCGGAGAGGTGGGGTATCTCGCGGCATCGATCAAGGCTGTGGCTGATGCTCGGGTGGGAGACACCATTACCTTGGTGAATGAGCCTGCTGATGCACCGCTTCCTGGATATGCGGAAGCAAAACCGATGGTGTTTTGCGGCTTGTTTCCCACGGAAGCAGATCAATACCCGGATTTACGGGAAGCCCTGCATAAATTGCAGCTCTCGGATGCAGCGCTGAAGTTCGAACCTGAAACCAGCAGTGCGATGGGTTTTGGCTTCCGTTGTGGATTCCTCGGCCTGTTGCACATGGAGATTGTGCAAGAACGCTTGGAACGTGAATACAACTTGGATCTGATAGTTACCGCTCCATCGGTGATTTACAACGTGAATTTGACGAATGGGGAGCAAATTTTAGTGGATAATCCGGCCACGCTTCCGGATCCTCAGCAGCGTGAATCCATTGAGGAGCCCTATGTGCGCATGGAAATTTATGCGCCTAATGATTTTAATGGAGCGTTGATGGGCTTATGCCAAGAGCGCAGAGGTGAGTATCTCGATATGAAATACATCACGAAGGAACGTGTGACCTTGATTTATGAATTGCCCTTGGCGGAAGTGGTCACAGACTTCTTCGATCAAATGAAGACTCGTACCCAGGGCTATGCCTCGATGGAGTACCACCTAATTGGCTATCGCAAGAATGAACTTGTGCGCTTGGATGTGTTGATCAATGCCGAAAGAGCTGATCCCCTCACGACGATCGTGCACCGCGATAAGGCCTACAATGTGGGCAAGGGCTTAGTTGAAAAGCTCAAGGAATTGATTCCCCGCCAGCAATTTAAAATCCCCTTGCAGGCTTCCATCGGTAGCCGCATCATTGCGAGTACAAGCATTAGTGCGATTCGTAAGGATGTGTTGGCAAAGTGCTACGGCGGTGATATTTCGCGCAAGAAGAAACTTTTAAAGAAGCAGGCGAAGGGTAAGAAACGGATGAAGGCGATGGGCAAGGTGGATGTGCCGCAGGAGGCCTTCATGGCCGTGCTGAAACTAAATCAAACCCCTTAAGACTTTATTGTTGGGCTACTGTGATGTAGTTCTTGTCAATCATCAAGTAGTCTCCTGTGCTGCGATTGGCTAAATCTTTCATCCAGTTTGAGTTTAAGCCAAGTGCGGTTGTATTGATCGTTATTTTTTTGTCGCGCTGATTGTTTGTGGAAATGTAGTTGTCAACAGTAGAGCTGAAATCATCGTTTGACCATTGACGGCCTTGAGGGTTCGTATTCGGCTCTCCATCGGAGAGGAAATAAAGCGTGTCGGTCTCTTGATCCTTGAGTGCTGTATCTAATCCATCCCATGGAATGGTGCCGCCCCAGCGTGTAACGCTGCCATCGTTTAGTGAATGTACAAAAGAAATCGCTGATTGACGTGTTTCAGAATTGTCTAGGGAGATAAGGCCGTCGACAGAAGGCTTCCATCTCCTGTGATTGAGATATCCTCTCGAGCTAAACGATTCAATATTGATCTTGGTGTTATCAGGTAAGCCGTTGATGATCATGACTAATTCATTTTGAAGAGATTCCATCCGTGTTAGTGCACAGATTTTTCGAGTTGAGATATAGCGGTTGCCGTTCCAATATGTGCGTCGCTGGCCGCGGCCACTTCCCCAAAGAATGCAGGCGCTCATGGATCCTGATCCATCGACTAAAAAGCGCACTCGATCTGAACTAATGTTGCGGAAGAAAGCTCCGTTCAATAGTGCTCCTTGCTCGTTAGAGCTTGTATCTTCGATTTTAGATGCGCGAGAATACATCGCGAAATGAAGGTCATGTCGACTAACACTGCGCAAGCCATTTTTGATTTCTAGATAACTTGGATTTTGTTCTTCTTCTTCTTCTTCGGTTCTGGGACTGACAATTTTTATGAGTTTGCGAGCAGAATCGGTTTCAATGGCGAAGGCGGGTTCCTTGGCAACTCGAGCTGGAGTACGTTCGCCGTGGTTTGCAATGACTGCAAAATCTAAATCCAGTTGTTTGACGATGTCATTCAGAGACTTTTCGGTTCCATCGGGATTCACTGGGGAATTGCAAGTGTCTGGGTTGCCCTGACATGGCATCACACCGATGTCTTGGAGAATCGGTGCGATATATGTCTCAGCTACTTCGCCGTAGCGTCCATCCATGGTGAGCGGTGCTCCACAGCGTTCAAGGGCGTAGCCGTTGCCACGGGCACTGGTGCTCAATCCATAAATCACTGGCCTGTCAAGCTCAGCCATGCGAATGCCGAAGGCAGGTTGGAAAGCGCGTTTCCTATCAATGGCAATCGCTTCACACTCCTGGATCGAGGACGAATATTGTTGATGATTTAAATCTGTATGGGCTAGCTCAGCTTTCGGCGTGTCTTTTGTCTTGATCAACAAGTGCAAGCCCCGTTGAACTTCTGATCCCAGCAAGCGCAAGCCACCTGAGGCGTTCTGACGAAGAGATGTTTTTTCTCCCGTGTGGCTGATGATGGACCCGGTTGTCGATAACGCAGCAGCTGAGGCGCTCACGAGAACAGCACTCGCACCAAGAGAGATCACGGCTTCGGCCATGCCAAATCCGTTTGGGCGTACACGAGCTTTTCGTGCTTCGGCCAATCTTTGGGCAAGGGGCTTGCGCGCAAGCATGAGATGAGTTATGCGCAAAGGCAACAATCCATTGATAGACGCATTGCGCAAATGCGGCGATGTACATCCAGCTTTTTTGTGCCACTTTTGTGGCTGTCATCCTTGCTTGGGTCTGCGCGTCTGAGGCGTTAGCTCCCAATTGCCTCTATCAAGTAGCCATTGCGATTCATCTGTAGCCATTGCGCCAGGTGTCTTTGCTGGGAATCGCTTTGAGGCTTTGCTTGCACGTTTGGAAGGATCTTCGGCTCTCTGCTATTGGGTTGTTGATGCTCTAATCCCACTGCTGACGGAGCTGCCGAATTGTTTCAAGTGATCCAGGGTTGTGCTGCCTGCTCTGTTGTGGTTACCCCCATTTGGGTTGGCATGTTTGCGTCGATTGGTTCCAGTTGCCTCGTATCAAGTAGCCATTGCCATTCATGTGTAGGCATCGCACCAACAGGTTTGGGTCAGAATCGCTTTGGATCGATTTCAGTAGAAGCGTGAGCGTCTGAGGAGTGGCACTTGTCCCCGGTGGACTGATGCAAAATTTCGATTCCAGAGATCGTGCTTGCACTGTTTTACTCACGCGACTTCCCTCTAAATTCATGACCCTCAGACGGCTAGAAGGATCTTCTTCGCTGCAATGATTCAGAGGTTTGGCTTGGCTTCCATCAGGTTGTTGCCGCTCTAATCCCATTGATGATGGAGGCGCCCAATTGTTTGCCTCAAAGCAAATGCAGTGTGAGAGGCGCTCTTCACGCAAGCGCGTGCGCAGATTAAAAAGGCCTACTTCGACGAGACGCGAGTACTGGTCAACTTCTCCCTGAAGACGTTGACGACGAAATGTCGGTAGCACCCAGCTTGCTGTGAGCGCTGCAATCGTCGCGATCACGAGAACCTCCAGCATTGTGAAGCCACCCGTCCTTATGCCTCTCATCGACAACGGGGAGCAAAGGTTGGATGAAGTTCAACCATTCTCTGTTCTGTGGAGATGGTTTGCTCTGGTGCTTGGAATTCATAAGCGACTTCAATGACATCCCACCCCTTTCCTAGAGAGGTGATCGTGAATGTGCGTTCGGCCATGGCTGGTCGTGGAACATGCTGAGTAGCGCCAGCCTGATTGATTCGGGAAATTAAATAGGCTTCTGGTGCCGAACACGCTCGCTCTCGATCGAGGGGTGGGATGGATTCCAGGGTGAGACGACTATTCGCTTGCTGAATGAGTTGCATATTGCTGTTGATCTCTGCTTCGATACGACTTCGCTGTTGTTCGATGCTGGTTCGGGTGAGGGCAGAGATTGAGACTCTGCTGATGCCGATCATCACCCCTGCCAGGATTAGGGCTCCGATGAGCACCTCTAGGAGGGTAAATCCTTCGCAGGAGTTGCTGCATTGATTTCGCATGACTACCACTGACGGAATGTGTCGATGCCAGTGCCAAGAATGCCCCGGCTGATGGTGCGTCCAATGCCAGTGAAACCACTGTTCTTCCACTCCCATAGTTCACCTGCTTGCAGGCTGAGATGTTGATTGCTGCTTACGTCGGTTGTGGTGAGTTTGAGTTGATGTCCATTCGCACAGAATGCATGGGACCAGATCATTCCTCGTAGTTGAGTATCACCGGTGAGATAGACGCTTCCACGGGGTAGCGACACCATGGCGGAAGGAAGACTCACTCCTTGTATCTTCAGTTGTTGCTGTGATGGTTGGCAGTTTTGAGGTGAATCTCCAGAACTGGCTGTAATTACAAGGCGTTCAGGTCTGTTGTTACAGCTATCGTCGGATCCAGTATTAACCCCGCAAATTTGAGCGTTGTTTCCGAGCTGGATTCCTCCACTCATTCCGGATGGAGAGGGTGAAGCACCCTGGGGTAATTCCATGTGCAGTACCACTGGACGGCTGTCGTTTTCGATCAGCAATCGAGAGTTTTTTTGTAAGTTGATGTGCTCCACATAGACATGGCAGTCGCCACTATGGCCAGGGCAAATCGCTGTTGCGGGAATGCGCACTGAATTACCTTCCCTTATAACATCTATGGGTGCTCTCCGACGGCTGTCTGTTTTGTCTCTAATGCAGATAGAGGAGCGATTCCTGCGTGGTCCGCATTGATTTTTCGTGTCATCAAAACTCCAAATATGCTCATCAATCTTGGGACTGATGGCATAAAGGTTGCTCGGCGGAAGAGTTCGATTCAAGACAGGCCAGATCCGTAATCCCAACTGGTTGTCATTATCGGTTTGTCCACGTGCTTCTGTGAGCAGTGTGTTGCTTGAGCATCCATCCGTACGGAGATAGGGCTGATTGGTTTGGACCAAATGAAGAATGCTTCCTGGTCCGTCGATTTGGGCTGGGCCCAAATCCAAATATTGGGCTGTTAAGACGCCCCAATCATTCTCATTTGAGACGCTTCCATTCACATAGAGGGAGCGGGTCAGGAGCGTACGAGCAAGCATCTGCTCTTCGCCAGAATTGTTGATGCGTTTGACGACGCCTTCCACCTCAAAGACACCTTCTCCCACCCCAGTTTTGCTTGGGCTTGAGTAGCCACGCATGCGATAAAAAGCCTGAATTTTCCCCTGTGAATCCTCCCTAAATATTTTACGATCACTCGTATGAAACGGTATTTCGTTGGTTGGCCAAGACCTTGATGCAATGGGATGATCGGGCATTCCTATACTGGTATCTGTGCAGATTTCCTCTAAATTAAGCTCAGGATTGTCTTGTAAATTTAACCAGGTGAATCCATTATTCGCGACAGACGTATTTTCTTGATTGTCGATCGTAAAGAGGAATCCCCGATATTGATCTTTGTCTGGGTTGTTCAGCAGCGCCAATATCCTGTTAAATCCATTCAGTGCAGCAGCTTCTGATATTTGCTGATAGCTTTCTGAGCTGCTTAGCCTTTTTGCGTATAATTGATTAATCAATAAAGCACTCGCTCCGGCGCTCAGAACTAATCCCAGCATGAGCGCCAGTAATATTGCAATCCCGCTTTCGTCCTTCCGACAATGTTTAGTTCTAGTGGTATTGATCTTCATCCGCTATTCCCTTGGCATTTTAACGAGTTGATATTTGCCGCCTCATCTTTGCGGCCAATGATTTGATCACTAGCGCCAGTTTGAAGATCAATGCAAGCAATGATGTTTAAATCTGACGCTGCTGTGTTAGTTGCTATAGCTTCAAATACGTAGTATTTGTCTGCATTCATGCTGTTGATTCGATTCAATTGATAGCGTTCACCAGGTAGGGTGATGGTCTTCGTTAATTCGCCGTCTTCTATCACGGCTGGGCCTTGATTTGTCATCAAGGTTGTCATGGTGTTCAGGTCAACCCATCGCTTGGGTTGCGTTCCAAACTCATCAGCAAATGCAGCGACCGTTGCCATCATCTGTGCCATGGTCGCGTTCGCTTCAGCCTGGTGCGTTCTTTGGATCTGACGAAAATAATTGGGTAGAGCGATTGAGCTCAAAATGCCAACAATTCCCACAGTGATGATCACCTCTGTCAAGGTGAAGCCTTTGAGCCCTAGGGGCCTATAGCAATCACGTCTGTTGAGCCAGGTAAGCACGAGCTCTCATCTTTTCCTCAGCTAATGTTAAGGAGAAATTCAAGGAAAAGCTAGAGGATGCGCAATTTTTTTTGCTTTTTAGTGTCAACAGACTAGGCATGGATGGGATGTCAGCCGCTTCAGCTATGACTCCTATCTTTCATAATATGTTTCAATCATCATTGCTCTTTAAGGTTTGGACTTCAGTTTTAAAATAAAGTGGTGATGATAGAGCTGAAATATGAGTTTTGATGCCTGCTTAGGGCACTAAGACAGTGGATGGGCAGCAAAGGTGTGGATTTAATTGGTTCTTAGATGAAATACTTGGGTGGTTGTGTTTTTACCTTTTTATTGCTTGATTAATGATTTGGTTCCAGATTTGTCGCGGTTTCTGGTTCCGATAATGTGACCAATTTCCTGAACATCTTGCTTTCTCGCCGCTTGAGATGCCAGTTGCTTGTCATCAGCTTTTTTGAGAAAGCGTTTAATTGCAATGTTATTGCTACGAAAAAATCATCAAGATCACCATTGAGATGGTCTTGATGATTTTTGACTTTAGATTTGGCTTGAGACTGATTTTAAGCGCTGCAGTCAAGAGCAGAGTCGTCTTTAAATGATTTTCTGATCTCGATTTTTCCTGTTGTGAGATTCACGCACCCATCAAGGGCGGTTCCATCCGTCTCAGCCGTTACTAGGGTTGCGTCACCTCCATCAGCGCTTGGATTGGCTTCTGCAGTAACCGTTACTTGATCATCAGCAGCCCCTTCTTCCGCAGTGTATGTAAAATTATCAGAATCATTTTCCTCTGCTTGCTCTTCCGCAGCAGCTACAGCTGTTGCGATGTCTCCATCCAGTTGATATTCAGCGTGAGCATCTTTCAAGATCGCGGAAATTTTAGTCTTGGCTTCAGTTGCTTTTGCTTTGGTGGTGTTGTTAAGGAAATTTGGCAAAGCGATTGCGCTCAAAATCCCTACAATCACAATGACAATCATCAACTCCACTAACGTGAAGCCTTTCTGAACCAGACCAGGCTCCTTCTTTCTGCTGAGAATTGATAGTTGAATGCGGCTGTTGAGGCTGCTCATGGTTTTGGGTGTATTAGTGGATTTGCACGGAACGTGCTTGCTCAGGCGGATTTTACTTTTGATCAGCGAGTGCGCAAGGGTTTGGTGAAAGTTGCCTGAAAGTTGCCTGAAAGCGACGGCTGCTTGTCTTCGTCCCAGTGATGCCAATGACTTTTGGTTGATCCAGGGACCGAGTTTTTGTTCAGGGTTGGTGCTTGCTTGTCACGTTTCCGTCAGTCGACAAAGCTAAGTCCGCTTCTTGGTTGCCTGATGCTCATATGGATTCTCCTCTTAGTGGGGCCTACTGATCACATGCTTCTTCATGGGCTTTCCTTTTTCATGACATCTATTGTCTTCACCAGTGCCAGCCTTTACTTTCTTCTTCCTCTTCAGGTCTGTTAATAGATTTGTTGTAATTTGTTGATGACTATGGTGTCGTCAAGTTGTCAACGATTTCGAGTTCGCGATTGCGAGTTTGTATTGCTTGGAAAAGCTTTTGAATTTTTTTTGCGTCTTTGTTTGTCTCCGGTTTCATTCGAGATATTTTCTTTAGGTTGTTTGCTCAACTTAATCTGTTTTTGTTGGCCATGCGCTATGGCGGTGAAATTTCGCGCACGAAAAAACTGTTGAAGAAACAGGCGAAGGATAAAACGTGAATGAAGGCAATGGGCAATGTGGATGTGCCAGGGGTAGCCTTCATGGCGGTGCTGAAGTTAAACTAGACTTCCTAACGAGAAAGACATCTTTCAGGAGTTTTCTTTTTATAGAACGGATTTCATAGCGCTAGACACCATCAACTTTCATGTATTCCCCTGATGTTCTGCTTGAGAGGATTTGCATCCACTCTGAATCAAGCCCAACGCTGGTTGAGTTGAGTTTAATGGAGGTCACTCCGTTGTTTACCCTCGCTGTATTGAGAGCTGCGTAGTGGTCAGCAACGTTGTCGTAGTCATAACTGCTCCATGTGTTGCCGTTGCGGTCTTTGTTGGGTTTTCCATCAGATAAGAAATAGATCGTATCTGTGAGATTGTCGCCAAAGGCATCATCCAGTGTGCTCCAGGGCATCGTGCCTCCCCAATATGTTGGATCGCTACTGCTGAGGCTATTAACAAATCTGATTGCTGATCGACGTGCTTCTGAATTACTAGGACCTAGCTCTACCAGATTGTTGCGGCTATCTTCCCATGTTTTGTTGTTGCGTTTTCCACTTGTACTGAAGGAAGCAAGCCCAATTTTGGTGTAGTCGGGCAGATTGCTGATGATGTCGATCATTTCATGTTGCAGTGCTTCCATGCGGGTGAAGCTGCAAATTTCGTAAGTACGGAAGTAGCCACGATTTGGATCGTAGAAGCGCCGGCGTGTATTGCCGTATTCTCCGCTCCAGGCCACACAGGCACTCATTGAGCCTGATCCATCAAGGATAAAACGCAAATTGCTACTTGTAATGTTCTGGAAGAATGCTCCACCGGCATATCCATTCCCTTCTCCACCATCGGTGGCGCCATAGCCAAACCGAACGCGTTTATCGGCACGGGCAAATGCTGAAAAATAGAGATCTTGCTTAGCCTGGCTTTTCACACCATTGGCGCTTTCAAGGAAACTTGCAGAGATTTGATAAGGGTCATCTTTAGAGTCGTCAAGTTCATAGGGATCGATGAATTTTACAAGTTTGGTATTGATATCTGTTTGAATTCTCAATGCGGGTTGTTGTGATGTTCGCGCTGGAGACTTGCTCCTCGTAAAGGCAAAGCTTGTGTTATTTAAAATAGTACTCAATGATTCACTCTCTGGGCATACCTCGTTTTCAGGTAGATCGCTCACTTTGCATGGGATCGTTCCAATATCGTCCAGTATTCTGCTGATAAAGACGCCGGATTGGTATTGTTCATTGCCTGTATTTGTGTCTTCAGCTGATATGTAGGTCCCATCCATGTTGAGGGGAGATCCACAGCGAAGCAGGGAGTAGCCGCGCCCGTCTCCACTCAGTCCGATCCCATAGATAACTGGGTCATCAAGCTCCACCATATTGATTCCAAAGACGGGATTGAAACTACCGGCTTGAGGCAATCCTTTGCAGTAGTTGATAATCTCATTGTATTGGGTGAGATCAGTATCTTCTTCTCCCTCCTGTACGGCTTCAGTGCGCTTCACTAGCAGATTCATACTGCGCTCAATTTCAGAGCGCATCAGGCGTAAGCCATTCGTTGTATTTTGCCTAAGTGTTGCTTTCCCGTGAGATTCAGAGATCAGGGTTTGAGTGGTACGTAGACCGGTTGATGCCGCTCCGATAATCATCGTTCCAGCTACGATCCCAACTAACAGCTCAGTCGCGGTGAAGCCGTTTCTGCGAGGCTTTTTTATTGTTGATTTTTGCGGATAGAGGTTCATCATCGCTTCTTTCCTGATTATCGATGCATAAGATTAATATGTCACATTTATTTGTTCTAATGGTGAAATATGGGGTGAAGTGTTGCTGAGAATGGCCTGAATTGTGAGCTTATGTTGTTTTGCATGAGCCATCACTGATTGCAGGTGAGGCTTCTACATTATCGAGCATCCATAGACCATTGGATACTTCTCCTGCTCCGTCAATTTGGACACAACGTATGTCTAATTTATTTCTTCCGGGGGTGCAGGTTGTGGGATCATCTGTTGATAATGATCGCTCATGACAGATTAGAAATGAAATCTTTTCTGAATGCAAAGTTGTGCCTGGTGGTGTGAATCCAAAGTTTGTTGTACTGACTGCTACACGAACTGCTTTTGATGATGGTGTGGACTCATATTGCACAATTCGGAGATTATCCTGGTCTCTGCCCGTGAGTGTACTGAGGGTATAGCCAGGCGTACCTGTGCTGCAGTCGGGGTCATTAGCAAGCTGGCTGATTTCAGAGTTGCAGCATTGCATTGTTGTTGTATTCCCGCTGCTGGCTTGACTAAACTCAACAAGATTATCTGGTGTCTGGAATGAATAGGCTGACGGAAACTCAACGAGACAGCTGGTTTTTTGCTTGCCAAGCTTTGCCTTTAAATCCAATAATCCTGCTTCTAGCTTATAGGCGTACGTTTTGACATCTCCTTGCCAACGATTTCTCATGATCATTGGCACCGTTGCTGCTGTAGCGATAGAGAGTAGGGATACGGTCACTAGCATCTCAATCAAGGTGAATCCATTTTTTGTGTGTTTCATTGGAGGTTGTAACACTGGGAGGAAAAGTTAGGATTAACTTCGATCATCCGTTTTTCGGATCCGATGGTTGATTCGGGGGCTTCGAAGTTGTAGGTCAATACCAATAGGTAGGGATCGCTGTTATTCCATTCCATTGTCAATTCAGGGTTTGGAGTTGTTCCAGCGACATCTGCTCTTTGCAGATGATTCATCAGAAAAGTGCTTGGATCTTCGCATGCTGTTTCCAAAGCAGTGTTGAGTCCTGATTCGGCTTTAATGGCATCAGCCGTTAGGTAGGAATCTTGCATTTGGACCAATTGGATATGATCATTGATCGCGGCTTCGATACTGGTACGCGAGGATTGGTTTGCGCTTGTGGCCATTGAGGTGATCCCAAGGCGACCTACCGCTGTCATGACGGCAGCCACGATTAAGCCTGCAATCAAGGTTTCGATCATCGTGAAACCAGAGGAACTAGAAGCTCTTTTCTGTAGTGATCGAATTACGACAAATGGATGTTTCATTGAGTTGAGCTCATGCGTTGTCTCGATTCGCTGTTGGAGGGCATTTAATCCTTTAACTTCCTCTACTGATCTATAGAAGTAGTCTAAATTCCTTTTGTCGTTTTAAACTGAGGCTTCTCAATGATCGGCCTTAAATTGTATCCTGATCCTCCTGTGTGTTGTCTGAGACAGCATTTTTGGGCTTCGTATTTCTTACCAGCGCTCAAAGGTGTCGAGGCTTGTACCTCGAATGGCCCTGGTGACCATGCGGCCATAGCCCGGATAGTTAAAGCGGCTGAGCCATCCCCAATTGTCGTTCGCTCTTTGAACAATGGGCATCCCGCTTTGCGATGTGTTTAACGTAAAGGATGATGGATTGTTGTTCTCATCAACAACGCAGATGCTGCTGGCCCATGCCAGACCGCTGAGGGTTGCATTGTTGGGCCGAATGGTTCCTGTTGGAAGATACAGCAGCGCATAGGGCAGGTTGTCATCTTTGAAACTTAATGACCTCACTTTTGTGTTGCAGGCGTCTGCGGGTGCTGATCCACCGCTGGCCATGATCACGAGCTGCTCAGGCTTTCCATTGCAGGTAGTAGTACCTGGATTCACGCTGCAAAGCTTTGCTGAACCTGAGAGTGTGATTGCGCGTGAAAAATTTGGATCGTTTGGATATGCAATGGGCTGCTCCAAATGCAGAACAACGGATCTTGTGTCTGTCGTTTCGATTAAGAGTTTTTTGTTGCTTAAGTTCACATGATCAAGATAAACATGGCAATCAAATTGATTGGATTGGTTGCAGAGGATATCTGTTTTTAGGGTGATCACTGATCCGTCAGGATCAATGTTGATCCCTTCTTCTTCTAGGGTTCGAAAGTCTCCTGAATCAGTAATGCCATAGTCACCAGTCTGGGTTTCATCGGCATCACGCACACAGACTGCTTCGCTGCAGGGAAGTGCTGGATACAAAATTGGTGTGCCATCGGTTTTGAGATCCATTGCACCATCCCTATCTTGATCACCTGGCGCTGG
>NZ_JAKUHK010000023.1:0-13776 GCF_023630655.1 Synechococcus sp. MU1655
AGCCTCCGCCTCTTGAACCAGGGAATGGAGGGGAGCACAGTCCGCCCAACCCTTTCTGCGCTCGCGATTCTCAACGCGCACATTCACCAGTTTCTGGGGGTAGGCCTGAAAGCTCTGATCCACCCACTCAGCCAAGGAGAGCTGTTGAGCGTGGCAGAGGCTTGCGATCTGAAGAGCGGTTAAGACACCATCACCAGCCAAACCATGGGCAGAAGACAGGATGTGACCTGATTGTTCTCCGCCAAGGGCTGCCCCCGTGCGGACCATCTCAGCGTGGACATGCTGGTCTCCCACCGCTGTCCGGTCCAACAGACCACCACGCGCCTGCCAAGCCCGCTCAAACCCCAAATTCGACATCACCGTGGCGACCAAGCGCTGATCGGGCAGCTGGCCCTGCTCCTGCAAAACCGACCCCCAGAGAAAGAGGACATGGTCGCCATCCACCACACGTCCTTGGCCATCCACCGCCAACATCCGATCGGCATCCCCATCGAAGCCAAAACCCATGGCGGCACCCTTCTCGATCACGGCACGGCGTAAAGCCTCAAGGTGGGTGGATCCACAATTCACATTGATCCTGGTTCCGTCCGGATCACCGTGCAACACCGTGATATCAGCACCAAGGGCAGAAAACACCTCGGCGCCGCAGGCAGTTGCTGACCCCCAGCAGAGATCCAGCACGATGGGCACACCATCGAGTCGATGCTGCCCAACACTGCACAACAAGCTCGCGCGGTAGTCGTCAAGAAGTTCAGGGCGATGGCGTGCAGCTCCGGATGCCGCTACTTCCATCCCAGAGTCGTCTCCACCAAACAAACCAGCTTCAATCGCCTGCTGACGTTCGGGGGACAACTTGCTGCCAGTGGCGCCAAACACCTTGATGCCGTTGTCTTCCGGTGGGTTGTGGCTCGCCGAGACCATCAAGCCACCGGCCGCTGAATAGCGGCGAATCAAACCCGGCACAGCAGGCGTGGGACACAGTCCCAAAGTCCACACCTCGCGGCCTGAAGCCGTCAGGCCTGCGGTGAGTGCCGCGACCAACATGCTTCCGCTACTGCGCGAATCCATGCCAATCAGCACAGGCCCCTCGGCTTGAAGCACGCGTCCACACCAATACCCCACCTGAAGGGCCAAAGCCGGAGTAAGCATGGTGTCCACCCGACCACGCAAGCCGTCGGTCCCAAAGCTGATCTGCGATGGCTTTGGGAGGTGCCCCAAAGGATGAAAGGCAGCTTCAGCCATGGAAACCTAATTCTGAACTCAAGCGTAAGCCGGACCGCTGGTTCTAACGCCAACGACGCGGAGCCAGCAATCGCGTTGCCACTTCCAGCAATGCCCAAGCCAATAGCCCTGCCACCAGCCAGCCAGGCACGACATGTAAGGGCCAAAGCCAACGCAATCCCCAAACCAGCAAAGCCAGGCCAGTCGCAATCGCACAGCGGCGCCGTTGCTCGCTCCCTGGGCGCCGCGGCCCTTGCCCCTTTGCCATCCGAATGCCGTGCGCTGGGAACAGAATGCCACCAGTTTCCGGCCGAGGCTTGACCGATCAATACTCCCGTGGCCTTCTGCTTCTCGCTGGAACTCCACTCCTCACCCTTGCTCTAGTCATTGGCGGACAGATGGGCTTGCGCCGTCTACATGCTCCACTCACGCCATCACTTTCAAACGCTGATCTCTGGACCCATTACCGCTGGTCGATCAATCCAAAAGAGCGGAGGGAAGCAGCTCTCTTACTCGCGGCGCGCAGCGCCGATTCAGCGGAGAGGTCCCAGCGTTTGCTGGCCCATCAGGGCTGGGGCAACGATCCCATCGCTGCCGTCACGCTGAAACAGCAGGCGTTAACCGCAGCAAAACTCGGCCAGCAGACAGAAGAACAAAAACGTTGGCAGGACTTGCTTCAACGCTTTCCTGGCAGTGCTGCCAGTGCCGATGCCCGTTATCAACTAGGGCAAGCCCAACCAGCGCTCCATGCAGAGCTGTTCCGGCAACAACCAGGTCATCCAGCCGCCTTGGCAACAGCAGCAGAAACCAAAAGAGACTCCCCCAAGCAAGCCATCGCCGCCTTGCATCTAGCCCGCTGGGGCGCCCGATGGCCAGGCGCTGCCATTCAGCTCAGGGAAGCCTGCAACAGGATCAGCGGCGATGGCTTGAACCAAAACGATCGACTGACGCTGGCCCAAGGACTGGCGTCCCTTGGAGATGGCGGTGCAGCGGAAGCCTGCCTCCAGGGCACACCCACCACTCCAGCCAGCGCCTTGGCCATTGGTCGGGTCCTGCTCCGAGGCACCGCTGAACAGCAGGAGCGTGGAACGCAGCGCTTGCTCGAGCTCGCCATCAACAACCCCGATGATCCAGCGGCTCTCGAGGCAGCGGCGCTGCTGAGCGAGCCGCTGAAACCCGATCCCGCTCTGTTGGATGCACTGCCGCAAGCGTTGCAACAACGCTCCGCTGACGTTGCAGCAGCCCGGGTGCGACTCGGTGACTCGGCAAATGCCATGGCCGTTCTGAAGCGATGGCCTAGCAATCCAGCCGCCTGGCAACTGCAGTGGGACTTGGCCCGCGAGGCCCTTTTAAAAGACCAATGGCAAGCAGCAAAAGCACTGCTAGAGGCCATTCCGAGCTCAAATCTTCCTGAACCGTTGGCCGCAAGGCAGCAGTTTTGGCTGGGGCTCACACTGTCGAAGCAAGACCAAACAACCCAAGCTCAGCAGGTCTGGGAGCAGTTGGTCAAAACCCATCCAAGGAGTTATTACACCTGGCGGGCCGGGGTGAGACTGGGAGGGGGAGATCTTCCAGATCTCCATCAAGCATCAGCCTCTCGCTCTGCAGGTCTCGGCGATTCGTTTCAAGCGCATTGGGAGCCACTTCAAAGTGGGGATTCATTTGTGGATCGTCTCTGGCGACTCGGCCAAACCCAGGAAGCATGGGAAACCTGGCGAAACCAACAACCCCCGTCCGATCAGCCCACCAATCCAGAACAAAAGCTCGTAGAAGGTCGTCTTCGTGTTGCCGTCGGAGACTCATGGACAGGGCTGAGTCGTCTTTGGCGCGCCAGTTTGAGGCTGGTGAATCAATCCTGTGAGACGCGTCAGCTCCTTCACCGGAGCCAGCATCCGCGTCTGCTCTCCCAGGTGTTTGAGAGCGCATCACAACAGGAGGAGGTGCGGAATGAACTGCTGATGGCGATCGCCAAGCAAGAATCCCGTTTCTCCCCAGGCGTTAGCTCACCCGTGGGGGCGGTCGGGTTGCTGCAGCTGATGCCAGCCACAGCGGAAGAACTCGCCGGCGGTGCGCTCAGCCAGGATCAATTACGAGAGCCAACACGCAATGCAACCCTCGGAGCGCGCTACATCGGTCAGTTGCTCGAGCAGTGGCAAGGAGACATTGTGCTGGCCGTTGCGAGCTACAACGCAGGGCCTGGAGCCGCCAGTCAATGGGTCACACCCGCTTTGAAGAACGATCCGGAATTATGGATCGAGAGAATTCCCTATCCAGAAACACGCCTGTACACAAAAAAAGTACTGGGAAATCTCTGGGCCTATCTCGGATCAGAACCTGACCGCTGCGACAGCTGAGGCAAAGGGGTTTGGCAGATCCTGACCCAACCAGATGCCCACCAACACCAACGCCGCCAACCAAAAGGCCATGACCTGAGGCGGAGGCACCACCTTGATCCGGGTGAGGTCCAGCCGGGCCAGCAAGGTGGCAGACGCCAAGATCAACACATCGGACAGCAAGCTCAGACTGAGCAGATAGAGGCCCACCATGATCACCAGCAGAAGGGTGGAGATCAGGCTGAGCACCCGGCTGGACGCCATCAGCAACGACAGCTGGCGAAGGAGGAGATCCGGCATCGTGCAGATGAGCACAATCACGAGCGATTGCAACACCTCCACCGTCCAGAACAAGGTGGGCGACACATTTTGCAGAGCGATCAAATGCTCGCTCTCAATGGACCAGTGATGGCCAAGAAAAACTGCCACACCGAACAGAACAAGCAGCAGGGGAGCCCGCAGCGGCAGTAGGAGGAAACGAAGAAGAAACATCAGCAAGCAGCCAACGGTCGACTGATGAAATCAGCGAGAAAGCAGATCACAACAACGGAATTGGCTTTTAAACGCTAGCAACAACACATCCTTCAGCCTGCCAAAGTAAAAGCATTCAAACGTTCCCGGCATGACCGGCAGTTCCTCCCCCGCCACCCTGACCCCTTTGCAAAAGGGGTTGCTGCTGATTACGGCTCTGGTCCTCGCTGCTGGATTATTTCTGCTTCGCAACGGGCTCAACCAGGAAGCCCCTCTCGACCAGCTGGCCAGGCAATCTCTGGATCCTGAGGTTGCCCTCAACAATTCCCGGCCCACCATGCTGGAGTTTTACGCCGATTGGTGTGAGGCCTGCCAAGCCATGGCACCCGCCATGCTTCAAACGGAACAGAAGCACGCCGATCAATTGGATGTCGTGTTGGTGAATATTGACAACCCACGCTGGTTGGATTTGATCGACCGGTATGACGTCACGGGGATTCCACAGCTCAATTTATTTTCAGCTGACGGTGTGATGCGCGGCCGCTCGCTTGGGGCGAGAACAGCAGACCAGCTGGAATCATTGGCGGTTGCACTGATTAACAATGAGCCACTGCCCCAGCTTGCTGGAGTTGGTTCCACCAGCAGCGTGACCCCTGCGGAGATGGTTTCAAGCCCAGGCCCGCGCAGCCACAGCTAGACAAACCATGAACAGTTCATCGCAGACGACACCCATGGACTCTCGTTTTCGAGTTGACCTGATCGCCGCAACCCCGAATCCGCAACAGTGCGTGTACGTGGGTATGCACCAGGACTACAGCGAAGGCTTCGTGGCCGCCGATCGCGAGCAATGGCCCGATGAGACCAGAGCCGGCGAAATTTGCGTCAAACGCCTTTTAGCAGGAGAGCGGGGCCATTACGGACCCATGGAGCATGCCCAGATTGTGTTGAACGTGGGTTGGTTTCCTCATTCCGTGATGCAACAGGCACGGACGCACCGGGTGGGCGTCAGTTTTGATGTTCAATCCATGCGCTACACAGGCGATCGCATCTGCAGGGCAGCACTTGGAGAACTCGATCTCGAAGAGGTGTTTTATTTGCGCCCCGTCGGTGAGTACAGCGACCGCAAGGGCAAGAAATACCTTTACAGCGAAGCTGAGCGAAAAAAAGATTTAAACCACTGCAAAATCAGTGCCGATCGCTATCAGGAATTGCTTCAGGCCGGCTACGCCGAGGAACATGCCCGCGGCATCCTCCCCTTTGATTACAGGCAACATTTCGTGGTGAGCTTCACGCTCAGAGCCTTCCTGCATTTCATGGATCTTCGCGCCAAGCTCGATGCCCAGCAGGAAATCCGCGAGCTCTGCGACCTGATGTGGCCGCACCTCAAAACATGGACCCCAGAATTTGCGAGTTGGTACGAAAAAACAAGATTGCACAAGGCGCGACTTGCTCCCTGAGCAACCTTCAAAAATCAAATTGAAGACAAAAATAACTTGTGGATTGCTTAACAGTTAAACAATCCAGATTGCCCGTTGAGTTCAGTCTGATTCAGACCTTGGCCAGCGTGACGCGCTCGGGTTGATGCTGATATTTACCTTGCCGATCGCTGTAGGTGGTCTCACAAGGATCACCTTCAAAAAACAACAACTGACAGATCCCTTCACTGGCGTAAATGCGACAGTCAGCGCCAGAACTGTTACTAAATTCCAAGGTGAGATGTCCCTCCCAGCCAGCTTCCGCTGGAGTTGTATTCACAATGATGCCTAAACGGGCGTAGGTGCTTTTACCAAGACAAATCACCGTGATATTGGGCGGCACTCGCATCTTTTCGAGGGCAACACCGAGGCCATACGAATGCGCCGGAAGGATGAAATAGTCTCCATCCTCATCATGATGAATGGGCGTTGATTCAAGATTGTCAGGGTTGAATCTCTTGGGATTCATGATCGTGCCAGGCACGTGGCGAAAGATCAGAAACTCCTTAGGCGAGAGCCTCAGGTCGTAGCCGTACGAGGAACAGCCAAAACTCAGAACCGGACTCTGCCGTTGATCCGGATCCAAGTGGCGCACTAATCCATTTTGAAAAGGCTCGAGCATGCCTGCATCAGCCTGATCAGTAATCCAGCGATCGTTCTTCAGCATTAGAAACCTCGACGCAATTCCGTCACTTGATCCGCCATCTCCATCATCTCTGCAGGGATCGCGGGCCCGGTCACGATCACATCCATCGCGGAAGGCCTTTGCTCCAACACCGATAAGACATCCTCGTGGCTTAAATAGCCAAGCTCGATCGCCAATCCAATCTCATCCAGAACGAGTTGGTCCAACGTGCCTTCTAAGAGATGGGTCTTACAGATCTGCCAAACCTCTTGGACTGCCTCTTTGACCTCCTCATCGCGGCTCACAGCAGCATCTGACAGGCATTCCGTCACGGAAGGTCGCAACCATCTGAGCCTGTCGCACAGGGTGAGGCTGCTCTTGGGGCCTTGACCCACTCCACCCTTGAGAAACTGGGCGATCAAAACATGGCTACCCAGGCCTGCAGTCCGCAGCGCTTGGCTCAGCACACAAGAAAAGCTCCCCCGAAAGGAGGCGGTATGCACCTCAAGCTGCCCTTCTGGAGCCACCAAATGCAGGGGTGGACGAACCTCGACAGAGGGCAATCCCCTTAGCCCTGCTTGCTCGAGAGTCCTGTGGTCAACAGTCCGCGACTCACGAGAATGATGGGTAGGGCTGAGGCTGACGGTCATCACATTCGCCGAAGTCCGGCAAATCCGGATGTGAATGAATCTAGCGGTGAAAGTTGAATGCACAAGTGTTTTGACACCATCCATGGTGTGCCGAGCCAACTGGCAGGCTCAAAGCACCTCCGCACCGTGGACTTATGACCGACACCTCTCGCAATGACGGACGTCGGCCGGGTGATCTTCGCCCCTTCTCGATCAGCTGGGATCCCATGGGATTTGCCCTCAGCTCAGTGATCATTCACAGCGGACGGACCGCTGTTCTTTGCAGCGTTTGCCATCAGGAAGGTGTCCCTCGCTGGCGCAAAGATCAAGGCCAGGGATGGCTGAGTGCCGAATACCGACTCCTTCCTGGATCCACTCCAGAGCGTCAAAACAGAGAGCTGCTCAAATTAAGTGGACGCACCCAGGAGATTCAGCGCCTGATTGGTCGCAGCCTGCGCGCCGCCATCAACATGGAAGCTCTCGGCGAGAACACGTTGAGAATTGATTGTGATGTGATTCAGGCGGATGCCGGCACCCGTACCGCGGCGATCAGCGGATCTTGGGTCGCGCTGCAACGAGCCTGTGAACGGCTTGTTCAACAAGGGGTTCTCAACACCAACCCTGTCCAAGCTCAGGTGGCAGCTGTCTCCGTTGGCGTGATTCAAGACCGCCCCCTTCTCGATCTCGACTACAGCGAAGACAGCCATGCCGACGTGGATCTCAATGTCGTCATGAACGGAGAGGGACAATTGCTGGAACTACAGGGCACTGCAGAAGGAGCTCCTTTTAGCCGCCACCAGCTCAATGCCCTCCTGGACCTCGCCGAGCCTGGGCTCAAAAAAATCATGGGTGATCAACGTGCGGCTCTTTCAGCTACATGAACTCCGCTTCAGGACAAGGCAGCATTTCGTGTTCCTTGCTACACGAGCCGGGTTGGCTGATCCATAACATCTCGTAAGACGCGCTGGGAACATGGCTGAGGTCAGCCGCGGCTTCAGCCGCTATGCACCACCAACAATTCGCCCGGCGGCCTCGAGCTTCGGGACCCCCGCGGTTCCATCCAACCGCACTCTTCAAGACGTCATTCGGGGACTCGATGGAGCCAATTCCGAAATGGTGGAACGGGGGAAAACCATCTTTTTCCCCGGCGATCCAGCAGAAAAGGTGTACCTCATTCGTCGCGGTGCAGTTCGCCTCTCAAGGGTGTACGAATCCGGCGAAGAAATCACCGTTGCCTTGTTACGAGAAAACAGCTTGTTTGGCGTTCTGTCGTTATTGACAGGTCATCGCTCTGATCGTTTTTATCACTCGATCGCTTTCACCAGAGTGGAGATGGTCACGGCGCCCGCCACATCAGTGCGGCAGGCCATCGAAGCTGACACCAGTGTGGGATTGCTGTTGTTGCAAGGTCTGTCCAGCAGGATTCTCCAGACCGAAACGATGATCGAAACGCTCACCCATCGGGACATGTCGTCTCGGCTGGTGAGTTTTCTGCTGGTGCTCTGTCGAGATTTCGGAGTGCCTGGTCAACGGGGCATCACCATCGACCTTCGCCTCTCACATCAAGCCATCGCCGAGGCCATCGGCTCCACACGCGTCACGATCACTCGTCTCTTGGGTGATCTCAAGGCGTCCAGCCTTGTCGATATCGATCGCAAAAAGATCACTGTTCTCGATCCAATCGCTCTCGCCAAGCGATTCAGCTGACCATGCAGGTGAAGATGGAGCTTCCATCCGAACTCTGACCCTTCGTTCTCCGTGACCGGCTGGTTCCTACTTCTCGCTCTTCTTGTGCTTGGAGGCGTGCTCTCAACCCTGGGAGACCGTCTTGGATCTCGCGTGGGGAAAGCTCGACTGAGCTTGCTTGGACTGCGTCCCAAACGCACGGCCGTGGTGATTACGGTGTTAACGGGCAGCCTGATTAGTGCCCTTTCACTCGGACTCTTGCTGTTGGTCAGTCGACAGCTCAGGGTGGGCCTGTTTGAACTGAATGCTCTCGAAGCGAAATTGCGGAGCAGTCGCGCCGACCTCAAAACAAGCAAACGCGCTCAGACACAAGCTGGCAAAGAGCTCACAACCGCCCAACAGCGCGCGGCAGAACTGCGTCGCACCCTGAAGCCACTCCAGGAGCAAACCCGATCCCTGGAGGCAGAGCGACAGCGATTGAGCCAAGACGTGGATGCGAAAGATATTGAGATTCAACGCACCGAACAGGAGCTCTCAGCCGTGCGCTCTCAAATTCGCAGTGGCGAGAAAGAACTCAATCAACTGGAAGACAATCTCCTCGCCCTGCGTCGCGGAAATGTCGCCATCAGCAGTGGGCAGCCGCTTGCAACCGTGACCTTGAAGCTCGAACGCCCCGATCAGGCAAAAACGGTGATCGATCAGTTACTACGAGATGCCAATCTTCAGGCCTATCAACAAGCGCTCCCTGGCCAACCGGTAGAGCGTCAGATCCTGCTGGTTCCGCGACCCGACATCAAACGCTTGGAACAAACGATTCGCAAACCTGGCACCTGGGTTGTGAACATTCGTTCAGCAGCCAATGTGCTTCTGGGTGAAACCGTTGTGTATGCCTTCCCGGAAGTGCTTCCCAATGTCACGGTAACCAGAGAGGGGGAGATCCTGGCCCGCACCACCCTCGCGAGCAATGAGCGCAACCCTGAAGCCGTTCGCAACCGACTGAATCTTCTCCTTGCCTCCACATTGGCCGAGGTGCAACGACGCGGATCTCTCAGCAAGGGGCTGCAGTTCGATGTGAATGCCATCAATGTGCTGGGCCAAGAGCTGATCGACCGCAATGGCGGTCTCGCTTCGCTCGAAGCGGTTGCTTTGCGGCGCAGCGAGACCGCCGATCCCATCGCCATCCAGTTGCGACTCAGTCCATGACACGCGTCGTCGCCTTAGATCCTGGCCGAAGCAAATGCGGCTTGCTCCTTGCAGACATCTCAACGAACACGGTTCTGCAAGGCATGGTGATACCAAGCTCTGAGGTCCTTGATCAGCTGCGCGCCTGGATGGAAGACGATCAGGGGGAGAACTCTCAGATTGCTGATCTGGTGATCGGTGACGGCACCAGCAGCACGATCTGGCAACAACAACTTCCCACCAGCATGAAGGTCCACGTCGTGGACGAAACAGCAACCACCCTGCGAGCACGCGAGCGTTACTGGCAGTTGTGGCCTGCACGGGGCTGGAAGCGCTTGCTTCCTTCAGGCCTGCGCATCCCGTCTGGTGATCTCGACGCCATCGCAGCGCTCGTCATTCTTGAGGATTACTTAGAACGGCCTTTGCGATGGCCGGGACCCGGTCCCCTCAGAAACGGGCCCTCACGGTGAAGGTGTAATCACCACCGGGCTCCAGGTCATAGTCAGATTTCACAAGGAAGCGAAGGAGCGCGTCTTGAATCAACGCTCGCCCCAGGGAAGGTTCCACACTCAACTCACCGCGATCAAAAAACCAACTGAACTGCCAATTGAAGCCTCCTGCCTGGACGTCTCCTTCCAAACATTGATCCGCAAAACTCTGGCGTTGAACCCGCAGATGGGCGGTTGTAACAGGTAGCGCTGCCATCACTCCTCAGTGCTGGTAGGAGCCAGCTGAAGCCCATTGAGGTGATTTCCTGCAAGGTCGAGGCCTTGACGCTGAATCCTCTCCAAACCATCCACGACCTCCAACAAAACCTTGTCGATCAGGGGCTCCTCGTCACGACTGAAACTTCCAAGCACATGCGACACCGTTCTTGCCTTGCGCTCACTGGGGTTTTGCCCGGGTGCACCAATTCCAATGCGCAGACGCGCGAAATCCTGCGTTCCGAGATGCTGAATGGTGCTTTTGAGGCCGTTATGGCCACCGGCAGACCCACGGGCCCGCAAACGCAAACGACCGAGCGGCAGATCCATATCGTCGACGAGGACCAAAATCTGATGCAGCTCGAAGCCAAACCAATCCAATGCAGCCCGTATCGAGCGACCGCTGTCGTTCATGAAGGTTTGGGGCATCAACAATCGCAATCGCTTGTCCCCCGAACCCAAATCAGCGAGCTGACCTTGGAGCTTGGGCATGGATCGAAAGCCACCGCCCTCGCGAGAGGCCAGGCGTTCCAAAGCCATAAAGCCAACGTTGTGTCGGGTGTTGGCATAGCGATTGCCTGGATTCCCCAACCCCACCACTAGGCGGAGATCACCACGATTCATCGACTCAATCGGAAGGAGAAGTTGGCTCTGTCTTTGGCGCAACCGTTGGGGGTACAACCGTCTCAGCTGGTGCTTCAAGAGCCTTGGCCTGATCCGCTATGGGTTCGGGCTCAGCCATCGCCTTATTAATTTCGCGTTCAAATTCTTTGGAGGCCGACTGAAAACCCTTAAGAGTTTTACCAAGGGTGCGGCCGAACTCCGGTAGCCGTTTTGGGCCGAACACAAGGAGAGCGACCGCCGCGATAACGGCCATTTCTGGCAGGCCAATGCCGAAAACATTCATTCTCGGTTGTCAGCCCAGGCCTAAGCCATTCCAGTTGACATTGATTCCTTCAAGGATCAGTGACTTGTTGTACAGCTGAAGAATGATCAACAAAAACACGAGGAAAAGGGCCATAAAAATGCCCATCACTGGTGTGGTGCCCCAGCCGGGGACAACTTTGCCGTATTCCGAATTCAGGGGGCGGAGCAGATCTCCCAGACGGGTGCGTTGAGCCATGGCAGCGCTGAAGTCTCGGGTGGAGTTAAGTCTCGATACTGTAAGGGCTCCGACCCGTAAAGAGGTCAATCCTGTGGAGAGTTGTGATGGAAAGTTCGTCCCCAGCCATGTCAGTGGCGATTGCCGTGCTGGCGGCCCTGCTTGGGTTAACAGGATTTGGGGTGTACACAGCCTTTGGCCCTCCATCAAAAAATCTCGACGACCCGTTCGATGATCACGAAGATTGAACGTTCTCCAAAATCAATGTGAGGAGCTCGCCAGGGTGGACCTCCCAGAACGTCCTTTGGTCGTTGGATTTGGTGCAGCTCAGCCTCCAATCGGTCCCAGGCAACCAACGCTGACGCGCTGGTCCGGGATTGAGTACTTCAATTTGAACGGCCTTATCGCTATGCAGGGCACCCTTCACGGGTCGGACTGAAATCGGCACCAGACCGACGGGCAAGGAGGGAAGCCCTTGCCACCGCTGCTCCAATGCAACAGGCCCTACCCAACCCGGCTCCCTGAATCGGATCGCCGCCTGGGCCACACCACTGCGGTTCCAACCAAGCAGCGCTGGCATGAAGGCCAATCGATGCCTGTGCCATCCGTGATCTGCTGAGGGGTCTGGCCAGGTTGGGCCTCGGAGCAGGGAGACTCCCAGATGGTTCGGACTGGCATCAACACCTTGAGGACCATCCAACAAGACCGCCATCCCACCCCCAGGAGCTTCCCCTTCGGCTGCAAACCATGAGATCACAGGCAGTTCCCAACGCTCTTGTTCATAGGGATTGAACGCTTGTGCTGGTCGCTCGATCACTCCACCACTCGTGTCGGCGGCCCATCGCACAGCAGGGCGGTTCAGTGGCAATTCCAACCTCAGCAATTCATGGGTCTGCTGCCATTGGACGCTGAGCTGGGCCTCGAGCCAGGGCGAATCGGCCTTCAAGATGAGGTCAAGGCGCACCTGGCTCAATCCAGCAACCGTGCGCAACACGATCCGTGCTGTTAGAGGACCCGATTCCACTAATTCTGCCGACCAGCGTGCGGCCATCGGCAGCGGATGTTGGCGGTAATCCGCGGCAAGATCCCAAGCGTCCCAGAACTCTCCTCGATCGGAAAAACGCAGCAATCGCAAAGGTTCGCTGAGCTGTGGCACACCATTCCCATCGCGCAGCTGAACCAGCCCATGGGCGCTCACATCTGCAGACACAGCCCCATTGCTCAACCTCCACACTCCGGACGACACCACCTCCACGCTCACGGGATGACGAATCGGCAAAGCAGACCCCAGAGGCTCACGGCTGCGCTGAAGTGGAAGCGCGCACACGCCTTCACTACAAGGCAACTGAACCCAAACTCCGCCTGAAGGAGCAGCCTGCACAGGCAAGATCTCCCCACCACTGGACCAGTGCCCCTGGGGCAAGCGCAGCAACGGTGACCAGTGGGCAAGCGGCTGCAAGCCGCACCAGGTCCAATGGGAGCGATGGGGATCGGTCGCCATCCCGTCTTGACTGGACGCGAAGAGATGGCCTAACAGCTGATCTCGACAGCGGGCCGCACGCCGGCGGGCATCACACCAGATCGGCTCAGCTTGCGCAAACACCTCAGGGATCGATGTGCCGGGAAGGATGTCATGAAATTGTTGGAATAACAGAGGTCGCCAATCACTGGCCTGCTCGTGGCTGGGCACAAGAGCATCAGCCCGAGTTCCAAGCAACGCGGCAGAGAGCTCAGCCTCACGAAGAAGCCTTTCCAGACTGCGATTGTGACGTTTCTGATCAGGCCGACTGGTCGCGCAACCCCGATGTAGCTCGAGATAAAGCTCATCGCGCCAGACCGGCAAGCTGGAGCAGCAAGGCTCAAGGTGATCGAGATAAGCACGCAGCGTTCCAGGCTGCTGGGTCACAGCCTGCGGCTGTTCCTTCCAAAGCCTTAGCTGTTCCAGCATCTCGGCCGTGGGACCGCCGCCATGATCGCCAACCCCTGGAAGCCAGATCGCCTGCTCCACCCCAGTGGCAGATACAAAGTCGCGCTGCTCTGTTGCCATCGCGACAGGATCGCCATCGGTGCCGATGGCGGGCAGCATGAGCGCTAAAACCTCTGCGCCTCCGCGGCTGCGCCAGCGAAACAAACGATGGGGGAAGCGGTTGGTGGCATTCCAAGCCAATTTGTGCGTGCAGAACCAACGCACGCCGCTGGCAGCCGCCACAGCGGGAAGTCCGGCGGCGAACCCAAAGCTGTCAGGCAGCCAAGCCAAGTCATGGCGCCATTCCGGGAAACACCTCTGGCTGTCCTCTTGTCCAAGCGTGAACTGACGCCACAGGGA
Source organism: Synechococcus sp. MU1655 (assembly GCF_023630655.1). NCBI lineage: Bacteria > Bacillati > Cyanobacteriota > Cyanophyceae > Synechococcales > Synechococcaceae > Synechococcus > Synechococcus sp. MU1655. Next base: position 13,755 of record NZ_JAKUHK010000023.1, read on the forward strand.
GGCCGTACTCACCAGAACACAA
>NZ_JAKUHK010000024.1:0-13741 GCF_023630655.1 Synechococcus sp. MU1655
CGTGCAGTGATCCATCGTTTGGCTGGTTCCGCGACTATGCATCAGAACAAATGGACAGCCAGCATCGGCAATCAGAGACAACATCTCTGAATCACGTCGTCCACCACTGACATCGTTAATCCAATCAGCACCAGCCTCAAGAGCCTTGTTGGCGACTCTCGCAAGAAAGGTATCAACCGAAATCAAAACCTTGGGGTGAGCTGCACGAATCGCCCTCAGCGTTGGCAAGAGACGCTTGAGTTCCTCATCCGCTCCCACTTCCATGGCATTAGGCCTGGTGCTTTGGGCTCCCAGATCCAAACAATCAGCCCCGCAAGCGATCTGTCGCGATGCCTGAGCCAATGCCTTCTCTAATTGATTGAATTGACCACCATCGCTAAAGGAATCAGGAGTGAGGTTGATCACTCCCATCACGGCAGTGCGCGTGCCCCAATCCTTCGGCCAGCGCATCGACCGTCAGCTCTTGATGTAATTCGCGATCCGCCCGAAACCTTCAGGATCCAGGGAGGCACCGCCAACCAAGACCCCATCGATATCACTCATGCCCATCAACTGATCAATGTTGCCTGGTTTCACCGACCCCCCGTACTGAATGATCAAATCTGGTGAGCCAACCCAGCTACGAATCAATCCACAGATGCGATTGGCTTCACTGGCTTCACACGTTTTACCGGTACCAATCGCCCAGATCGGCTCATAGGCCACAACAAGCTGGCTGGGGTCCAGACCTTCTAAGCCCTGCTCAACCTGACGACGGATGACCCGCTCCGCTTCACCCCGATTGCGCTGTTCGTCGCTTTCACCGACACAAACAATCGGGATTAAGCCATTGGTTTGAGCTGATCGAGCCCGGTGATTGATCTGTTCATCACTCTCGCTGAAATACTTGCGAGGCTCACTGTGGCCAACGATTGCATATTGGACGTTGTGCTCCTTGAGCATGCTCGGGGATATCTCAGCGGTGTAAGCGCCCTCTCCCTCCCAGTGCACGTTCTGACTGGACAGTTCAAGGCGGGTTCCTTGGCTCAGCTCAGCAAGCGTGCTGATCGCCGTAAACGGGGGCGCCACCACCAGATGTCGGTCATTGGGCAGCTCTTCAATCAGGGGAAGAAACGTGCCAATCCAGGCCTTAGCTTGCGCACAGGTCATGTGCATTTTCCAGTTGCCAGCAATCACCGGTTTGCGCACGCTTCCTTCCTCTGCAGCTCAGCAGCTGACAACTTAGTGCCCAGCCTGAAAAGAATCCGAAACTTCGGCAGAGTCGACACCCATTTGGACCCGATCACCAGCTTTCAGTTGTCGGCCACGCCGTTGCTCAAGCTCGCCATTCACGGACACGTCACCCCCCTGAATCCTCAACTTGGCTTCTCCACCAGTCGCGACCCAGCCCATCCATTTAAGGAATTGATCAAGTCTCATTCCTGCACCAATCGGTCCAATCGCCATTGATAGTCTGACCTGATGCTGAAGCCATCAGAAGCGGGATTCCGCAGGTTGATTCCACTGCTGCGACCTCACAGGCGACTGCTGACGATCGGCACTCTCTGCATGCTGGTTTTTGTCAGCAGCCAACTGGTGTTGATGCGACTGATGGGCAGGCTGTTGCCCGATGTGGGATCGGGTGATCTCAAGCGAATCCTCCCGGTCATCGGACTCGTTCTGCTGGTCTTCGCGATCCAAAAACTGGCACAATTTGGCCAAGACTCTCTGCTTGCAGGACCCGCTTTACAAGTCAGCCAGTCACTGAGAAGAGACCTCTTTCAAAGGCTTCAGAAGGTGCAGCTCGGTGCCTTGGAGAAAATGTCGTCCGGCGATCTCACCTACCGGCTCACAGAAGATGCTGATCGTGTGAGCGAGGTGATTTACAAAACTCTCCACGACAGCATCCCAAGTGCTCTGCAATTGGTGGCTGTACTTGGCTACATGCTTTGGCTTGACTGGAAATTAACGCTTGCGATCCTGCTCCTCGCCCCGTTTGTTGCGTGGCTGATCAGCCTGTTTGGGGCAAGGGTGATGATCGCCACTGAACGAAGTCAAAAAAAGGTCAGTGAACTGGCAGGTCTGCTGGGAGAGGCCATTGAAGGGCTACCTCTCGTCCGTGCCTTTGCCGCAGAGCCCTGGTTGGAACGCCGTTTTGAAGAAGAAATCGATCAGCACCGGCAAGCTCGCTACAACACCTATCGTCTTGTTGCCCTCCAACATCCCGTAGTCGGGATCATTGAGGTCCTGGGTTTCGCCACAGTCCTGGTCTTAGCAGCGATCAGAATCAGTAGCGGTGATCTTTCAGTCCCTGAACTGATCAGCTACCTCACTGGCTTGGTGCTGCTGATCGATCCAATCGCCCATGTCACTGCGAATTACAACGAATTTCAGCAGGGACAATCCTCACTGCGCCGTTTGCGTGAAATCGAAAAGGAACCCTCGGAACCGGCAGATCCTGTCCCGTCGATTCCTATTGGTCGCCTGCAGGGAAATTTGAACTTCGATCAAGTCGAGTTCTCTTACATACCAGGCCAACCCGTTCTTCAAGACTTCAACCTCTCCATTAAGGCCGGACAGGTGGTGGCCCTCGTTGGACCTTCAGGCGCTGGAAAAACGACGCTTTTTTCTCTACTCCTGCGGTTTAATCGCGTTAATCAAGGTCAGCTTCTTTTTGACGACAAAGATCTCAGCCAGGTCTGCGCGCGCGACCTGAGACAACAAGTGGCTCTTGTTCCCCAACGCAGCAGCGTGTTTTCTGGAACGATCGCGGAAGCCATACGATTTGGCCGAGAGGCCACGCAGGAACAGCTCCATCAAGCTGCAAAGCTTGCCAACGCCCATGACTTCATCATCCGTCTTCCAGACGGCTACAACACCCGTCTTCAAGAGCGAGGCACCAACGTTTCAGGCGGACAACTACAGCGCATTGCCATTGCGAGGGCAGTGCTTGGAAATCCGGCTGTGATGCTATTGGACGAAGCGACCAGTGCCCTTGATGCAGAGGCGGAGGCCGCTGTTCAACTTGGGCTCAAGCAAGCCATGCTGGGTCGAACCGTGATTGTGATTGCCCATCGTTTGGCAACGGTTCAAGAAGCCGATCTCATTGTTGTTCTTGAACATGGTCGAATTAGCCAACAGGGCAGCCATGACGATCTGATGAGTCAGGGCGGCAGATATCGAGAACTGTGCGAACGACAATTCATCCGCATCAACGAATGAATGGTTTCAACCAACGCACCAGCCAATAGGATCTTGGCATTTGCTTGCCATTGATGACCAGCTCTTCCGTTTCCCAAGACCAGAATCCAATTCTGACCTTTGAAGGCAAACGCTACGACCTCAATAAGCTCCCAGATGATCTCAAAGAGCTCGTTAGAGGAATGCAGGTTGCTGATGCCCAACTCCGTATGCATGAGGACACCCTCAAAGTGCTCGCCGTTGGACGCCAGTCAATGGCCATGCAGCTCAACGAACGACTCAAGGACGTCACGCCTCTAGAGAACGCAGCCTGATCTTTCAACTGTCTGAGTCTCTCTCTTCACACAAAAACAGCCTCCCGGCAAGACCAGGAGGCTGTTTTATTAGAAAGAAAACCGGTGTTGGTTCCAGACAAATTGCTAAGGAATCAACAATCTGAATGACATTGTGATACCAGCAAAACCCTCAACTGATTGTGGTTGATTGTTGACGAGTCTTGAAGTCGTAGGAACGTGTCAATCGGAATACGACTGGGGAAAGCAACAGCAATCCGATCAGGTTGGGGATAGCCATCAGACCATTAAGAATCTCGGCAATCGTCCAGATCACACCTCCTGAAGCCACAGCACCAAAGACAACAACAGCAACCCATACAAACCTGAAAGGGCGAATTGCCTTCACCCCAGCCATATATTCAAGACACTTCTCGCTGTAGTAACCCCATCCCAAGATTGTTGTCAACGTGAAGAAAATTGTGCCGAAAACAACAATCCAATCAAAACCAGGAAGTGCAGCTCCAAAAGCATTGATTGTGAGAGATACATTTTGAGCCCCTGAAACATAATCCGCCTGGGAGTACAAACCGCTAATAATGATCACAAGAGCTGTCATCGAACAGATCACGATGGTGTCGATGAACGTTCCAATCATCGCCACAGAGCCTTGAAGAACAGGATCACCTGGCTTTGCCGCAGCCTGAGCAATCGGCGCTGTGCCCAAACCTGACTCATTCGAGAACACACCACGCGCAATACCGCGCTGAATCACCACGCCGAGTGAACCACCAGCAGCAGCCTCTCCATTGAAGGCATTGGAAAAAATAAGACCAAAGGCTCCAGGAATCTGATCCAGATTGGCGACGAGAATGACTAGCGCTCCAATGACATACACAGCTGCCATCACTGGTACAACAATCTGAGTGACCTGACCAATCCTCTCAATTCCTCCAATCAGAACCGCCAGGGTGATCGAAGCGACGACGATGCCGGTCAACAACGGTGGGATCCCAAACGACACTTGCAAGGCTTCAGCCATCGCATTGGCTTGAACCCCATTACCGATCCCAAATCCAGCAAGGGCACCAAAGAAGGCAAACAACCAACCCATCCATGCCCAGTTTTTACCAAGTCCATTGCGTATGAAATACATCGGACCACCTACATGCTCACCAAGCTCATCCACTTCGCGGTAATGAACTGCCAAAAGTGATTCCGCATATTTCGTAGCCATACCCACAAGGGCGATCAGCCACATCCAGAACACTGCCCCAGGACCACCAACCGCAATTGCTCCTGCAACGCCTGCAACATTTCCCGTGCCAATCGTCGCAGCTAACGCAGTCGTCAGACTTTTAAAGGCACTGACATCACCATCACCACTGCTACTGCGGATGGATGCGATCGCTTCGCGAAAACCAAATCCAATACGGAGTAGGGGCTGAAATTTCAGCCCCAACATTAAATACAAGCCAGTGAGGCCGATTAACCAAAGGGTGAACGGCCCCCAAACGAAGCCATTAATTGCAGAAAGCAGAGAATTCACTAAATATCAAAAGCTGTGGGCAGTATGCCCAGCTTTTGGCGTGTTACGCCAGAGGCTGCAAGTCTTCAAACAAAAACGTCTGCTCAGAGGCCTCTGAGCCAGCGCCGGCAGCCGTAGTGATGCGACGTGAGGCAAGGGTCCAAGGCCCATTTCCTGGAAGGGGAGCGAACTGATCCTCGAACGTGCTTTTTCCACCTTTTGGCTCACCCGTTTTGGGATCTGCATATTCGCTGGTGTAGGTATGGCTTAGATAACCCTCCCCAGTATCAGTTGTACTCATGGTGTGGATCGTGACCACGGTTCCATGAATGTGACGGTGAACCATCGTCACAACATCATCTTTAATTCGATATTTATCACCTTGACCTTTTCCGCCAATGATGACTTCGAGACCTTCATCTGTGCAATCGCCAGCGGTAAATGTATTTTCAGAATGGGTCTGTTCAAATGTACGACGCACACGATGAATACAAACTTCCCACAATTGCGAGGCAAACGCCTTTTCAACTTCAGGGTCAGAGACCCCCTCAACCTTGGCTTTTAAATCAGCGCCAACACGGAAGGTTCCTTCAACAGATCGATCGCCCTGTAGCCAAATGCAGCGACCTGAATATCCAGAAAATCCTGAATCCCAGGTGTAACGGTTTTGATAAGCAGCACGAAAAGCATCCCGGCAATCGCTGCCTGGAGCAATCACTGTCGCGGAGGTCGTAGTCAAGGGATCAACAGCAAGCTTTTAAAACCCTACTGGCCAGAAAGCGATGCGTGCACGTCTTGCAAAGCATGAATCACGATTGTTCGAGTTTGTAAGGCCTCAATGGCCTCTACAGCAGCACGCGCACCAGCCAAGGTAGTGAGGGTCGGAACGGAATAATCGAGAGCAGCCCTGCGTAAGTAGCGATCATCGTGCGCAGCCTGGCGTCCAATGGGTGTATTGATCACCAACTGCACACCGCCAGAACGAATGAGGTCCTCAATATTGGGCCGTCCCTCATGCACTTTGAGAACGGACTCCACCTGCAACCCTTCCTTACGAAGCGCTTGAGCGGTTCCAGAGGTTGCGATCAATTGGAAACCCAATCCGATGAGCTGGCGCGCCACAGGCACCAAAGCTGGCTTATCGCGATCGTGGGTAGAAAGAAACACGGTTCCTGTTGTTGGAAGCGCTTCACCTGCCGCTAGTTCTGCCTTGGCGAAAGCCATACCGAAATCGGAGGCAGAACCCATCACTTCTCCAGTCGAACGCATCTCGGGGCCAAGAAGAGAATCAGACCCAGGAAAACGTCGAAAAGGAAGCACCGCTTCCTTCACGGTCTGCAAAGGAGGGGCAGGCTCTTTCAGCAAACCAACCTGGCTCAACGTTTCACCAGCCATCAAACGTGTTGCAAGGCGTGCCAAAGGCACACCTGTGGCTTTGGCCACAAAGGGAACAGTGCGAGAGGCACGAGGATTGGCTTCGATAATGAATACTTTTTCGCCCCCATCTGCAGCTCTTTGAACCGCAAATTGCAAGTTAATCAGTCCTTGAACTTTCAATGTGACCGCCAATGCCTCACTCCAACGGCGAATCAGAGATAAGGCCTCTTCACTAAGGGAGATGGCAGGCAAGCAACACGCTGAATCTCCGGAGTGAATTCCTGCAGGCTCGATGTGTTCCATCAACCCACCGATCACAACCGTTCCCTCCTTATCGCAAAGGGCATCAACATCAACTTCAACCGCATTTTCTAAGTACTGATCAATGAGCACAGGATGATCTGGCTCAACTTGAACAGCTTCCTTCATGTAGCGATTGAGCTCGGCCTCGTCGTACACGACCTCCATAGCGCGCCCACCCAAGACATAAGAAGGGCGAACGACAACGGGATAGCCAACGTTCTCAGCAATCGACCGTGCCTCCACTTCGCTTCGGGCTAGTCCATTGCGGGGTTGACGGATCTCAAGTGTCCGAAGAATGGCCTCAAACTGCTCCCGATCTTCCGCAAGATCGATGGATTCTGGCGAGGTTCCCCAAATCTGGGTCCCGGTCGACAGCCCCTTCTGAGTGGTGAGCCAATTCAAGAGAGGCAACGCGAGCTTGAGAGGTGTCTGCCCACCGAATTGAACAATCACTCCATTGGGCCGCTCTGCCTCAATCACATTCAAGACGTCTTCGAGCGTTAGAGGCTCAAAATAAAGACGGTCACTACTGTCGTAATCCGTCGAGACCGTCTCGGGATTACTGTTTAACATCACCGTCGCAAAATTCTGATCCTGAGCAGAAAAAGAAGCATGACAACAACAATAATCGAATTCAATACCCTGCCCAATTCGATTAGGCCCACCACCCAAAATCATCAATTTGGGTCTCGTTTCAGGAACAACCTCAGTGGATGGAGCCATAGGCTGTAGTTGTCCATCTGGCTTCAAACGAAGAAGGGGACGTTCATAGGTTGAGTAGTGATAAGGAGTGGAAGACGAAAATTCAGCGGCACAGGTATCGACTGTTTTAAACACAGGCGTCACACCCAACTGATCCCTACGTTCGCGCACATCCAGCTCTTTACTATCAACAAACCAGGCAATTTGCCGATCGGAATACCCCAACACCTTGAGCTTAAACAACGCTGTCTCATCAAGATCTTCAAGACTTTTACCCATCAACAGATCAGACTCAGCAACAATCAATCCTCTTAATTTTGCAAGAAACCAAGGATCAATATGGCTTAGTTCATGAATGTGAACATCAGTCATACCTGACAACATTGCGCTACGGACAGCCAAAATCCGATCGGGGGATGGTGTCCTTAATGAGCGTTCAAGATCCGTTTTAGAGCACACTGGCTCAGGTCGGTCACCTCCCCATCCGGACAGGCCAGTCTCAAGTGATCGCAAGGCTTTCTGGAACGACTCTTCGAAACAACGACCAATGGCCATCGCCTCACCAACCGACTTCATCGCTGTTGTAAGAACAGCGGGAGATCCACGGAACTTTTCGAATGCAAAACGCGGAACTTTCGTGACCACGTAGTCAATGGTGGGCTCGAAACAGGCTGGTGTCTTACCAGTGATGTCGTTGAGAATCTCATCAAGGGTGTACCCCACTGCCAACCTGGCAGCGATCTTGGCAATCGGGAATCCAGTGGCCTTACTCGCTAGCGCAGAAGAGCGACTTACCCTTGGATTCATTTCAATCACCACCACTTCGCCGTCAGCAGGATTGATGGCGAACTGGATATTGCTTCCCCCAGTGGCCACACCAATCTCACGAATAATCGCGATCGATTGATCTCTTAGCCTTTGATATTCGCGATCAGTGAGCGTTTGGGCCGGTGCAACGGTGATCGAATCACCGGTATGGATCCCCATTGGATCCAAATTCTCAATGCTGCAAACAATCACAACGTTGTCTGCCAGATCACGCATCACCTCAAGCTCGAACTCCTTCCAACCGAGCAGAGATTTCTCAATCAAGATCTGAGAAACAGGACTGGCATCAAGACCTGTCTTGCAAATAGCGCTGAATTCCTCGGGGTTGTAAGCGATTCCTCCGCCGCTTCCGCCGAGCGTAAAGGCAGGTCGAATAATGCGCGGATAGCTGCTAATCGAAGCACCAACCGCTTCCGCTTCTTCCAAATTAGATGCGATTCCTGAGGGGCAAACGTGTACACCGATGCGCTCCATCGCCTGCTTGAAAAGCTGCCGGTCTTCCGCTTTTTGAATCGCTTTGAGATCAGCACCGATCAGTTCAACACCAAACCGATCCAGAGTTCCATTTTTGGAAAGCGTTACCGCCAAATTGAGGGCGGTCTGCCCTCCCATTGTGGGGAGCAACGCATCGGGACGCTCGAGTTCAATCACACGAGTGACAACGTCCGGGGTGAGCGGCTCGACGTAGGTGCGGTCCGCCATTTCCGGATCCGTCATGATCGAGGCCGGATTTGAGTTGATCAAGATCACCTCATAGCCTTCTGCCCTCAGGGCTTTACAAGCCTGAGTTCCTGAATAGTCGAACTCGCAGGCCTGTCCGATCACAATCGGTCCGGAACCCAACAGGAGGATGCGACGAAGATCGTTCCGCCGGGGCATGGGCCTTCAATACAGCCAAACCAGCCAATACTCCCATGTGGAGCCCTTGAAAGATTTCATCAGCAACCTTTTGGGTCGGTTGGTCGCTAGCGTTGGGGGAAAGGAGTGCTTAATCCACCATGAGTGAGCTCCAGCGACTGAAAGGGTTGCTGCCACCAGAGATGCAGAGCTGGGTGTTCGTGGAAGCTGCTGCTGCAGTGGAACCTGCTTTGATCACTCTTGAAGAGATCGGCAGAGATGAGGTCGAGATTCAGGTGGATCTTGATCTTTGGGACAGCTTTGCGCTTGATCACAGAAACCTGCTGTTTTGGCACGAGGTGGGTCGGATCCAAAACGACACCATTCCTAGAGATGGTTGGGAAATGGCTGCTCTAGCCATCGGCCTTGGCGGTGCGATTGGTGAGCTTTGGGTCCAAGACGGTCTGCTGTTGTTGATGGCCCTTGGCTTGTCTGGGTTTGCTGGCTATCGCCTTTATTTAAAAAATAATGCCGAAAAACGCCTTCGTGATGCGATCTCGGCAGACGAGCGGGCGATTGATCTGGCTTGCCGATTCGGCTACAGCGTTCCGAATGCCTACAAAAGCTTGGGTGGAGCACTGAAGGATTTGGTGGAACAAACACGCAAAAAGAAAAAGAGGAGCTTTTACGAGGATCGTCTTGAGGCACTTCGCAAAAGTGCAGGCAAAGCCAGGGCAGAAATGGCTCAGCAACAGGGCTCCAAACAATCTGTGACCAGCGAGAACGTCTATGGATAGTGAACAGCTGGCAGAGCTTGCAGCTGATGCTTGCGACGATCGCAAGGGTGTCGATATCCAGCTCATTCGGGTTGATGAGGTTTCGAGCCTTGCCGATTGGCTGGTGATTGCAGGCGGTCAGAGCGACGTTCAAGTCAAGGCAATGGCCCGATCCGTGGAAGACCGTCTTGAAGAAGAAGCCAAACGACTCCCTTTACGCAAAGAAGGGATGAACGAAGGCCGCTGGGCACTGCTCGATTACGGCGAATTGATTGTGCACATCCTGCAATCACACGAACGCAGCTACTACGACTTGGAAGCGTTCTGGAGTCACGGTGAACGCCGTCCCCATCTAGCGCCTGAAACATCGGTAGGCCTCTGAGACCTGTTCGTATGGCTGCGACTATCTCCTGTCCTGTACCTCCCGACCAACGTCCTCAGGAAGAGTTCACCCAGTTGAGCCAATCGTGGTTTTTTGGCTGGCCGCGTCATCGACAAATTGATTTAGACAAAGCTTTGTTCTTCAGTTGGCTCCTGGTCGTTCCTCTCACGGTTCTGATTGCAAGCGGTAGTTTGAGTTTGAGACACGATCCAATCCGTCTCGTCCTCGCAGGTGCTGTTTCTGGGCTCGTTTTGCCAATGTTGTTATTGGTACGCCAATGGTTGGGTTGGAGTTACGTCCACAAGCGGCTTCTTTCTGAACGCGTTGAATACGAAGAATCGGGTTGGTATGACGGTCAAGTTTGGGAAAAACCCTTGTCTTGGCGCGAGCGAGATCTGCTGCTTGCTCAACATGAAGTTCGCCCAATCCTAGGACGGCTAGGCAGAGCCATGGCCACAACAACGGGGCTCATTCTTGGTGGAACCAGCCTCTGTCAGGTCCTGTGACTTTGCTGACCTTACTTCTCTAAAACCCCTTTATGACACTTCCTCCTGGCTACGGCAGATCCTCCAGACATTCAGGCTGTCCTGCTTTTGAGGTCGTGCTGAAAAGAGGTTCATCGGTGGAATCTGTCCATCGAGTTCATGCCGTTGTCTGTGATTCAAAGGGAAGAATCCTGATGAAAGCTGGACACGCTGATCATGAAACCTTCGTGAGATCAGCCCTTAAACCCTTTCAAGCCTTGCCTGCTATCAGCAGCGGGGCCTCTGGACACTATGACTTTGGCGATCGAGGCTTGGCGATTAGTTGCGCCTCTCATGCCGGAACTGCTGAACATGCCAGGGAAGCGTTCCGACTGCTTTGGAACGCCCAATTAGAAACAGACTCTCTCCAGTGCCCCATACCTGGATGGGGTCATAGTCCCTTGGAGCACAACTGCTCAGGGAAGCATGCTGCATTCCTTGCCACATCGAGAAAAATGGGCTGGCCATTGGAGAGTTATCTGCAAGGTGACCATCCTCTGCAACAAGAGATCAATCGACGCGTTGGGGAATTCCTTGGACTGCCTGCAGAGGAACTCGTCGCAGAGCGCGATGACTGCGGTGCTCCCACCCTGCTGTTGCAACTTTCGCAAATGGCCTTGCTCTATGCCCATCTCGGCGCTTCAAGCCATGCCGAGCTTGAGCAAATCAGCCGAGCCATGCTCGCGAACCCCAAGCTTGTTGCCGGAGAAGGCCGCTTCGACACTGAGCTCATGTCTCGCTCGCATCAGCAAGTGATCAGCAAAGGGGGCGCTGAAGGCGTTCAGTGTCTGAGCAGAACAGGCGATGGCCTAGGAGTGGCGATCAAAGTGGAAGACGGCTCTCGCCGTGCCAAACAGGCTGTAGCACTCCACCTCCTGCGCCAACTTGATTGGATCACGCAGGGGAGCCTGGACGATCTGGAGGACAAGATGTTGATCATGGGTCCAGGAGTGAGACTTGAAGTGAAGGGAGAACTACGCGCGTAAACCACCACAATCGCTGGAGTTGCGAACCCCAAGTTGTATAGTTTTGGAGTCAACGCGGGGTAGAGCAGTCTGGTAGCTCGTCGGGCTCATAACCCGAAGGTCGGGAGTTCAAATCTCCCCCCCGCCACCAAATCAAAACCCCTCTTTATGAGGGGTTTTTTGATGCCTGAATCTCTCAATACTTTTAGAATTAAAGAATCGTGCCAAAACTGGCATCCTTAGAAAGAGGATTTCACAACACCTAAAAGGAATTCCGAACAAAAGTTCATTTGATAAACACAGCCACAAAACAAAGCAAACTAAAAACATTGGGATCAGACTATCATTTACTCAATACTTAATCCCAAATAATCCAATTAATCCAACAAAAATTTCTCTTAAATTCTCAATGATTATCAGCAATCAAGACCGAGAAAGTCTTCATCTATTACATCAAGAACCCCATCATGACTAACAGTTTGAACCACTCCTGACTCATCAGACTTATAGCTACTTAGGCATATCAGGGGCCTCAAACCATGTCAATTCAATCAGCTGATTAAATCATCGAACTATTGACATCCACGCCGATCAAACGATCAGCTGACGAAGAGGGACACTAAGAACAGGTCATCGCTTGAGCTGTGCCACTGAAACCCTTCGAAGCCATTGTGATCGGTTCAGGTGCGACAGGAGGTGTGGCAGCACAAACGCTGGCGGAAGCTGGGGTTCGCGTCTTGGTGGTGGAAACAGGCCCCGACCTGAGCGCCCAAGAAGCCCTGGGGGGCGAACCGACCAACAGCCTGAGGCGCGTCCGTGGTCTTCTCAGCGGTCAGCATCGACAACAAGCACAACATCCCGGCTACTGGAAACACAATCCACTTCTTTATGCCGATGAACGGCGCTACCCCTACTCCACCCCAAAAGGGCAACCGTTTCTCTGGACCCAAGGGCGCCAAGTTGGCGGGAGAAGTTTGACCTGGGGTGGAATCACCCTGCGACTTTCGGATCTGGAATTCAAGGCTGCAGATCGGGATGGCTATGGGCACTCCTGGCCTATTTCCCATCAAGATCTAGATCCGCACTATTCCGCTCTGGAGAAGCAATTTGCTGTGCATGGCAACAGAGACGGACTGACGCAGCTCCCAGATGGTTGCACCACACCACCCCTGAGTTTCACCCCAGAAGAACAACAGCTGGCTGCTGCCCTCCAGAACTCGGCTGATATCCAGATGATTCACTCACGCGGTTTTTCCGTCCATCAACCATCGGCAGAGTGCCCATGGCCGCCATCAAGCAGTCCTGGAAGCAGTCTCAAAGCGGCCCTTTCCACTGGACGCGTAGAGGTGCTGTCAGGGCACCTGGCAGAACGCCTCGTGATGAATAGAGATCAAAATCGTGCCCGCGGAGTGGTTGTCATCGATCAAAGCAACGGGGAGCGCATTGAGCTGGAGGCACCTTTAGTCGTTCTCTGTGCTTCCACCATTGCCTCACTGCGGTTTCTATTGCTCTCAGAACACTCAACGACGCATGGAGGCTTTCAAGATCCCTCAGCAAGCCTGGGGCGGCACTTGATGGATCACGTCTCAACGTGCCGCTTCTTTCAAGTTCCAAGCAGGAGTGGCCGTCAATCCCTTCAAGAGTTTGATCCCTCAAGCCAGTTGTCGGGGGCCGGAAGTTTTTTCCTTCCCTTTGGAAGTCTTCCACCACAACGCGATGGCTTACTGCCATTTTCCAGGGGGTATGGACTTTGGGGAGCGATCAATCGCTTCGATCCACCCTCGTGGTTAAAAAGAAATCCTGACTGCCGTTTGGGTTTTCTGATTGGTCATGGGGAAGTGCTTCCTTCCGATCAGAACAGGGTCACGTTGTCGGAAACAGTGGATCGCTGGGGAGTTCCCATCCCACATATCAGCTGCCGATGGGGAACGAACGAGACAGCAATGGTGGCTCATATGCACGCCTTGATGAATGAGGCTGTTGCCCTCGGGGGAGGGGAGATTCAACCCTTAACCGATCTGGTCATGATGCCGCTGATCGAACCCATAGTCGGCAACATGGAAGCCA
>NZ_JAKUHK010000025.1:0-13737 GCF_023630655.1 Synechococcus sp. MU1655
GGTGATCCAGAGTTCAAGGGCCTGAGGGTCGAAGCGAATCCCTTCACTTGGACTGAAGTTGTGGGGAACCACCATCGCCACATGTTGGATCAGGCTTCCGCCTGATCGTTCCAGCACTAGGGGCAGCCAGGGGTAAACCGCATCTGCCCTGAGGGCCCAAAGACGGGGCTCTGGGCATTCGCTCAGCTCTCTGGGATCTTCGGCATCCCTTGGCCACTTGTACTGGAGCTCTAACCCTGCGCCATCGCTGAGTAGGTCTGTGAGCGGCCGCTCCATCCATGGGTTTATCGGCCTGAGATCAAGCGTCTGAATGGCAACGGCATCGATAACAACCGGTTCCGTCCGACTTTGGGCATCCATGATGGTGTGACAGGCCTTTGCGAATGATGGCTTGTAGAGGGGTTGAGGAGAAAGAATGGTGGAGCGTTATCAATCCGACATGGTCACTTCTATTACTCAAGCTGAAGTTTTGATCGCCTTAGTGGTGGCTGCCCATGCCGGTGTGTTGGCTATTCGCCTATGTGTGAGCTTGTATCGGGCGTAAACAGACGTATTGGTTGCGCGATGGGCTCTTGCAGTCTTTGTTCGCTGCGTTACAAGCGGATATGGCTAAGGCAGCTTCATCGCCAATACGACAACGATCGAGGTCATCTGATCGCTCCGCAAAGGCCCCGGTCGATGCAGTGACCCGTGCTGCCCTGATTCAAAATCAGGGTGACCGTAGAGATTTGCTCTGCAGCGGCCTGGCATTAGCCGTAAAGATTGGTTTGATCAGTCTTGGTGGGGTCAGTCTCGTTCGGCTTTCGATGGCTTACCAGGAGCGATTAGATCGCCATGGGGAGCTTGCCGCTGTTGTTGATGTAGAAACCAACAAGCTCCTGGGTCTACAGCAACGTTTTGATCGTTTGTTCACCCTCGGTGGAAGAGATCGCCTCATGGATGAACAGGATCAATGGATTGCTCCAAACCGTCTTCGCATTATCTGGCGCTGAATACCGGGCCTTTTCGATTCACCACCAACGACACTTCAAAGGTCAAACTGGAATGAGATGAAGGCATCTCAAATGGGAACTCCCGGCACCGTTCTCATTACCGGAACTACATCCGGTGTTGGCTTAAACGCCACCAAGGCGTTGGTTCGACAGGGGTGGACTGTGATTACGGCGAATCGGAATCCTCAGAGAGCTGCCGGAGCTGCCGATCAGCTGGAGATCCCCAGCCACCGCCTTCATCACATCCTGATGGATCTAGGCGATCTTGAGAGTGTCCGTCATGCGGTGGAGAGCCTTTCTGTCGGGGTTGATGCCTTGGTGTGTAATGCGGCGGTGTATGACCCGAAGTTGAAACAGCCCAAGCGCTCTCCCCAGGGCTACGAATTGTCGATGGCCACCAACCATTTGGGCCATTTTTTGTTGATTCAGTTGCTTCTTGATCGATTAAAAGCATCCAGCCATCCCTCAAAACGGATTGTCATCCTTGGCACTGTGACCGCTAACTCCAAGGAACTTGGCGGGAAAATTCCTATTCCCGCTCCTGCTGATCTTGGTGATCTTTCAGGTTTCGAAGCGGGTTTTAAAGATCCGATCACCATGGCGAGTGGTCAGACCTTTAAGCCAGGCAAGGCTTATAAAGACAGCAAGCTTTGCAACATGATCACCACCCAGGAACTGCATCGACGGATCTACCAGGACACAGGGATTAGCTGTACGTCTCTCTATCCAGGGTGTGTAGCTGACACCCCTTTGTTCCGAAACACCCCTAAGGCCTTTCAAGTGATTTTCCCTTGGTTCCAGAAAAAGATTACGGGCGGTTATGTCTCTCAGTCTCTTGCTGGTGAACGGGTTGCAATGGTGGTGGCGAATCCCGATTTCAACCAATCAGGTGTGCATTGGAGTTGGGGTAATCGTCAAAAGAAAGCTGGAAAACAATTCAGCCAAGAATTGTCCGATAAGGCGACAAATCCTGATGACGCCAAACGGGTCTGGGAGCTTTCGATGCAACTCGTGGGTCTCTGATCAGTCGAAACCCAGAAGGTCAAAGATCTCCCTGTCTTTCAGGGATACGGCTTCCAATGGTTCAACATTGTCGAGCATATTGCTGGCCAAACGGATGTATTCCTCTTGAACAGCTTTCACGCCATCTTCGTTCTCGTCCATCTCGAAAATGGTGCATTTCTTCAGGCGTGAACGGCGAATTGCATCGACATCTTGGAAATGAGCCATCGTGCGTAAGCCCGTACGCTCATTGAACTTATCGATTTGATCCGTGTTAACTGACCGATTGGCTACCACTCCTCCAAGGCGCACCTTGTAGTTTTTCGCCTTGGCTTGGATCGCTTGCACAATTCTGTTCATCGCGAAGATGGAATCAAAATCGTTGGCGGTCACGATCAGGCAATAGTTCGCGTGTTGAAGCGGTGCAGCGAAGCCACCGCAGACCACGTCGCCCAGCACGTCAAAGATCACCACATCTGTATCTTCCAGAAGATGATGTTCCTTAAGGAGCTTCACGGTTTGGCCGGTGACGTAGCCGCCGCAACCGGTTCCGGCAGGCGGTCCTCCGCTCTCGACACATTTCACGCCGTTGTATCCCGTGAACATGAAGTCCTCGGGGCGCAGCTCTTCGCTGTGAAAGTCCACCTCTTCGAGGATGTCAATCACCGTTGGCACCATTTTGTGGGTGAGGGTGAATGTGCTGTCGTGCTTGGGGTCACAGCCGATCTGGAGCACGCGTTTGCCTAGTTTTGAAAACGCGGCAGACAGGTTGGAGGAGGTGGTGGATTTGCCAATACCACCCTTGCCATAGACGGCAATGACAAGAGCTCCCTCTTCAATTTTTGTCCCTGGGTCCTGATGGACCTGAACACTGCCGTCACCATCCGCCGGACGGGTGAGAGTTGTGGTCATGCAGAGACCTGCTTCGTGGGTGTTGTTTTCATTTAACTTCAGCAAGCTTGAACAGTCAGCTTTCAATTCATGATCGAAACATCAGGAGTGATGGTGTTGAAAGACTGACGAGGATTGGGCGGATTGCCGTGAAAATAGTTGGAGTATTGAGTACAAAGACTCAGCCGATCATGCGTTGTTCCAGGTAATAAATTTGGGTCTGAACAATTGGGTTGGGTTGTTAGGCGCTGAAGTGGGCTTTCGCGTCGTAGAGCGTTTCGCTGTCGATTTGGTTGCGCCCAGTGGATTTTGCGAAGGCTTCTGTGTTTCGGCGTACTTTCCCCCGAACGAAGAAAGGGATCTTTTTCAGCTCCGCTTCTCCATCAGCAGTCCAGACCAGCTCGTCCGTGAGGGTGCTCACTGCTACCTCAGTGTCTGCAATTGCTCCAGAACCTCCAGAATGTCCGAGATGGCTTTGGTGGCCATCCACGAACTCAAAATCGTGACGGAACATGCCGATCAAGTGTTCCTCTAAGCCCATCATGAGCGGGTGCACCCAGCTGTCGAAGATCACGTTCGCTCCTTCCCAGCCCATTTGAGGACTGTTGCGTGCAGGCACGTCTTGGACATGCATCGGTGTGCTGATCACTGCACAGGGGAGCCCTAGTCGTTTGGCACTGTGTCGCTCCATTTGTGTGCCGAGCACCAGTTCAGGTGCGGCTGCGGCCATCGCCGCCTCCACCGCGAGGTAATCGTCACTGATGAGGGCCTCAATCCCCATCGCTTTCGCTGCTGCTCGCACGGGTCGAGCCATTTCTCTGCTGTAGGTGCCTAAGCCAACCACTTCAAAGCCCAGTTCCTCCTTGCAGATGCGCGCTGCTGCCAAGGCATGCGTTCCATCTCCAAAGATGAACACCCTTTTTCCTGTGAGGTAGGTGGAGTCCACCGATTCGGAGTACCAGGGCAGCCTTGACTGACGAATCCCCTCTTGAGGGGAAGGGGGTGTCATCCCCAGCAGATTGTGAACTTCAACGAGGAAATCATGGGTTGCACCAATTCCAATCGGCACGGTGGTGGTGAACGGGATGCCAAAACTGCGCTCGAGCCAAGCGCAGCTGGATTCGGCGATCTCTGGGTAGAGGCACACATTCAGATCGGCTTCAGGGAGTCGATGCACATCTGCCACCGTGGCTCCTAATGGAGCGACCACTCCGACATCGATGCCATGGAGATTCAGCAGCCTTTGCACTTCAAGCACATCGTCGCGACAGCGGAAGCCGAGCAACGACGGACCCAGCAGATTCACCCGGGGGCGACGTCCCTGCTGCTGCCAGGCCTTGGGGTCATGCTTCAGCTCAGAGGGAGCTTGATCTTTCAACAGAGACCGAACCAATTGATAGAGGGTTTCTGCTGCGCCCCAATTCTCTTTTTTGCTGTAAGCCGGTAGCTCTAGATTCACGATTGGCATGTTCAAGCCCATGCCAGCTGCTAAGGCTCCAGGTTGGTCCTGAATTAATTCCGCCGTACAGCTTTCACCAACCAAAAGGGCATCGGGTTGGAAACGATTCACAGCCTCTCTCACGTGGCGCTTCACCAGCTCGGCGGTGTCACCACCGAGATCTCTGGCTTGAAACGTGGTGTAGGTGACTGGTGGCCGTTGATCTCGACGCTCGATCATCGTGAACAACAGATCGGCGTAGGTATCGCCCTGGGGTGCGTGCAGCACGTAATGCACACCTTCCATGGATGCCGCAATGCGCATGGCACCAACGTGAGGTGGTCCTTCGTATGTCCAGAGAGTGAGTTGCATGGCTTTAGGCGTGAACGGGGTCAGAGTCGATGGGGGCGCTACTGGGCGGGTTCAGCGCTTGACGAATGAGTTCGCGTCGTCTCAGCGGGCGGGAGAAAAGTTCAGCCAACTCCCCGGCCTGATCGATGCCATGAATGGGACTAAAGACCAGTTCAATTGACCACTTGGTGGCGATTCCTTCCGCTTCGAGCGGATTGGCAAGACCCATCCCGCAGACCACAAGATCGGGTTGAGTGGCACGAACGCGATCCAGCTGCTTCTCCACATGTTGTCCCTCCATGACAGACGTGCCCTCAGGGAGAAGCGCAAGCTCTTCAGCCATTTGCTCGCGATTCAAGTAGGGAGTCCCTACTTCCACCAGTTCCATGCCGCATTCTCGTTGTAAGAAGCGGGCGAGCGGAAGTTCGAGTTGAGACTCCGGTAGGAGAAAAATTCGTTTGCCGTTCAGGATGTCTCGGTGTGGCGCCAGAGCGCTTTGAGCGCGAGCTACCAACGGATCCAGCACGGTGGCAACCTGATCAGCGTTGATTTGAAAGTCTTTTGCTGCGGCTTCCATCCAGCTGCGGCTTCCTTCAGCACCCAGGGGGAAGGGCGCTGTCAGGACGCGAGCACCCCGATCGCGAAGTAAGCGTGCTGTTGTCGTGAGGTACGGCTGCGTCAACAAGACCGTTGTTCCTGGGCCAATTCCTGGCAGTTCAGTGGACTTGCGTGGGGGCAAGCTGCAAACCGTGTCGATGCCAATCCGACCAAAGAGGTGAATGAGGCGATCCTCCACGGCATCGGCAAGAGTCCCGACCATCAACAGTTGACGTTGATCTGTGGAGGGCAGCAGGGGCACTAAGGCTGAAAGTGCCCCGTCTTCCCCTTGGGTAAACGTGGTTTCAATTCCACTCCCCGAATAATTCACGACCTGCACTCGGCCTCTCAATTCATCGTTGAGTCGTTCTGCGGCCCGCGCTAGATCCAGTTTGATCACCTCGCTGGGGCATGACCCCACCAAAAACAGGGTGCGGATCTCGGGCCTGCGTTCCAGAAGCTCACGAGCCACCCGGTCGAGTTCATCTTGAGCATCGGCAAGGCCAGCTAGGTCGCGTTCGCTCAGGATCGCTGTTCCAAAACGAGGCTCAGCAAAAATCATCACACCAGCAGCGCTTTGAATCAAATGGGCGCAGGTGCGTGAACCGACCACCAAGAAAAAAGCATCAGGCATCCTGCGGTGCAGCCAGACGATCGAGGTCAGACCACAGAACACTTCCCGTGGTCCTGATTCCTTGAGCAGATTCACGCTCATCGCATTTAAGGCACGTCCTATCAGTCACCATGACGTCAGAATCGCTTAGTGCTCAGACCTAACAAATATCTTCGGGATCGGGTCTTGATTTCCAGTTGGGCCAGATGCGCTGGAGATGACTAAATTTCAGCGCAAATGATGTCTTCGATCTGATGTTGTCTTTGCGAGCTTTCCCTGCTGCTTTGGCTCTTGGTTTGGCGTTAACGGCCTGTCAGTCAGTTGAGAAAAAAGCAGTCAAAGACGAAGCCAAAGTGGTTTCGGACTCTGGTCTCGTCTGCTCTGCAACAGCTGAGGTCGAAAAAGCATTGGACAAGGTTGAAGCTCTAACCCCTGCTTCAACAGTTGCAGACGCTGAGGTCGCTGGTGAGTCGCTTAAAAGAGCTCTCGCCACTCTCGATAAAGCTGAGATTGAACTTCAAACCTCAAAACTCAATGAATATCGCGACCAGGTTGCGATCTACGAAAAATTTGTGAGTCAGATCAAACAGAGCAAAACGATGACCCTCGAGGAAGCAGCTCAACAACTCAAAGCAAAAGCAGCTCCTGTCATTGCTGCTCGCGAGCAACTGGCCGAAACTACGGATTGCATCGAAGTTGAAGAGCTAACGGATTCAAACCATGAAAGCTCTCCGGATCAGTCGAAGGACGACACCGCCGGCAAGGCTGATTCCGAATAATTGCAATCAAAGACCCTGTTCAAAGGCGACGACGGAAACGATCGTCGCCGAATCCACCTGTTGACTGAGATGAATCCAAGCTGATCTGGGTCAGACGCCACACATTTCTGCTCAAACGGCTTGCCCTTAGCCCCCCTCGTTCAACTTGTTCGGAACTAGGGCGGACTCCTAGCAATTGGGTGACTTCTGCCGTACTTAATGGGGCTCCTGTCTTAATCGCTAGGTCTGTCAGTTCGAGTCTTTGGCGCAACTCAACAAGATTGGCAGCACCACCATCTTCAGCATCGCTCCAAATCCAACGACCGGGGCCCTCCTGATTGAGCTTTTGCATTAAGCCCATTCCGATCATCCTGAAGAGCTAACGGATTCAAACCATGAAAGCTCTCCGGATCAGTCGAAGGACGACACCGCCGGCAAGGCTGATTCCGAATAATTGCAATCAAAGACCCTGTTCAAAGGCGACGACGGAAACGATCGTCGCCGAATCCACCTGTTGACTGAGATGAATCCAAGCTGATCTGGGTCAGACGCCACACATTTCTGCTCAAACGGCTTGCCCTTAGCCCCCCTCGTTCAACTTGTTCGGAACTAGGGCGGACTCCTAGCAATTGGGTGACTTCTGCCGTACTTAATGGGGCTCCTGTCTTAATCGCTAGGTCTGTCAGTTCGAGTCTTTGGCGCAACTCAACAAGATTGGCAGCACCACCATCTTCAGCATCGCTCCAAATCCAACGACCGGGGCCCTCCTGATTGAGCTTTTGCATTAAGCCCATTCCGATCATCCCGAGCGCTTGCTCGGCGCTGAGCTCAGAACTCAAGGAGGTTGTTTCTGGGCTATGGGTTTGATTGGCTGCCATTCTGCGCTTCCGATTTGCGCGGACAGTATCGGTTCCGTTGGCTGATGCAAGTCGCGAGACGAATTTTGTGAGCAACCTTCCGGTAACATCTCCGCAATGAAACGCTTCGCCAGCTTCGATGCCCGGGAGCGGCGAGTAGGCGGAAGCGCTCTCGTCACCGGAACTGAGGTTCACACCTCGGCGAGCGGAGCGAGCTGTGTCGTCACGACCGATAGCGAATCCCCAAGGCTATTGAGACAAAATAGCCATGTGCAGTCCATTGAACTGCGCACTTATGTCTTTCTTGACTCTCTTCAACCCCAACTCGCTGCCTACATGGGCACCGTGAGTCAGGGCTTTTTGCCGATCCCAGGTGATGCCTGTCTTTGGATGGAAGTTTCACCAGGGATGGCGGTGCATCGAGTCACGGATATTGCTCTCAAGGCCAGCAATGTCCGTCTTGGCCAGATGGTTGTGGAGCGCGCCTTTGGCTCAATGGCGCTTTATCACCGGGACCAAAGCACGGTGATCCATTCCGGTGATGTGGTTCTAGAGGCGATTGGCAGTTCCGTTGACCGACGAACTCCTGCTGATGTCAGTTGGACAGAAGTCATTCGGGCTATTACTCCTGACCATGCCGTCCTTATCAATCGTCTGAACCGCAGAGGATCGATGATCGAAGCCGGCATGAGCATGTTCATTCTTGAAACAGAGCCTGCTGGCTACGTTCTGATTGCTGCGAATGAGGCTGAAAAGTCCTCGAACATCACGTTGGTGGATGTCAAAGCGGTTGGCGCGTTTGGACGTCTCACTCTTGCTGGGAGAGAAGGTGATGTTGAAGAGGCTGCGGCTGCGGCAATGCGGGCGATTGAATCGATCAATCGCAATTGTTCATCAAGGTGATGGGTTGATCCGGCTGATCCAAAATCAACAGCAACGTTTTGGTCAATGAATCCCTAATCGCTGACGTAAGCGAGGAGCCATGGCCCTGGCAGCTTTTCCGCGACTTCCAAGTCGGCTGAGTTGGGCTGTTGTCATTTCTCCATAGCTGCATCGGGTTTCGCGTAGCCAGAAGAGTGATTCCAAGCCACCACCTGGGTAGGCAGGTGATTTGAGGAGTTCACCCCAACAAATGCCTTCCGAGCTTTCAATCGACGTTCCATCTGGGGAGCAAAGCACCATCGCGCTGCGAAAGAGGGCACTGCGATAGGGCTGATTGGCCATGGATCGCAGCAATTTGGAGACTTTCTCGTCGTCTGTGGGAGCCAGGCGAGCTGTGTAGAGACCGGGAGCGCCATGGAGGGCGTCTACTTCGAGCCCAGAATCGTCAGCAAGAGTCCAAGTGCCAGTGAGCTGAGCGGCAGCAGAAGCCTTGAGGAGGGCGTTTTCCAGATAGGAGGTACCTGTTTCCTCAACCTCAAGATCGGGAGGTTGACGAACCACATTGAGTGGCAGAGGTCCAAGCATTGCCTCGATTTCAGCAACTTTGCGTGGATTGCCACTGGCAATCGTCAGTGTGAGCACTGAAAAAGATCGGAAGAGTCCCATTGTGTGGGTTAAGGGTAAAAAATATCGTTCAGATTCGAAAATGAAGCTCAGCTGGGGTTGAACATTCCACTCCGCTTACGCGGAAAACTTCGCTTCGTCGAGAAAGATATGGGGTTTGAAGACCCTTGGCCACCTCTTGTGTTGGTGTGCTCACGCGAACCCGCACAGGGCTTCAGATCAGTGCGGGCAAGGGTGATCAGTAGTGCTTATGAGGTTCAGCATGGACAATGATCTCGAAAAAGGCCCAAACAGCTTGACGAGTTGGCCTCCGACAGACCAATGTCATCGGCGAACATTCCACCCCCCCTTACTCGGTAGGCAATGGCTAACGAAACCATGGGTATCGCTCTCGGCATGATCGAGACACGCGGCCTGGTCCCAGCGATCGAAGCAGCTGATGCAATGACCAAGGCTGCTGAAGTGCGCCTGATTGGTCGTGAATTCGTCGGCGGTGGCTACGTCACAGTTTTGGTCCGTGGCGAAACAGGTGCTGTAAACGCTGCTGTGCGTGCAGGTGCAGACGCTTGCGAACGTGTCGGCGACGGCCTCGTCGCGGCGCACATCATTGCTCGCCCTCATCGCGAAGTTGAGCCAGCACTCGGCAACGGCAATTTCCTCGGACAAAAGGACTGAGATCAGCTGTTAACCCCCTGATGGGGTTGCGCCTCTCTTTTCCCTTACCGACTTAACGGAATTAATCCATGAGCAAGAAGTACGACGCTGGGGTCAAGGAGTACAGAGACACTTACTGGACTCCCGATTACGTTCCCCTAGACACCGACCTGCTGGCCTGCTTCAAGTGCACCGGCCAAGAAGGTGTCCCTAAAGAAGAAGTTGCAGCTGCTGTTGCCGCTGAATCTTCAACTGGTACCTGGTCCACTGTGTGGTCCGAGCTCCTCACCGACCTCGACTTCTACAAAGGCCGCTGCTATCGCATCGAAGACGTCCCTGGTGACAAGGAGTCGTTCTATGCCTTCATCGCTTACCCCCTCGACCTGTTCGAAGAGGGTTCAATCACCAACGTTCTGACCTCATTGGTCGGCAACGTGTTTGGCTTCAAAGCACTGCGTCATCTCCGTCTGGAAGACATTCGCTTCCCGATCGCCTTCATTAAGTGCTGCGCTGGTCCACCAAACGGCATCGCCGTTGAGCGCGACCGGATGAACAAATATGGCCGCCCTCTTCTGGGTTGCACCATTAAGCCAAAGCTTGGCTTAAGCGGTAAGAACTATGGCCGTGTTGTCTATGAATGCCTCCGTGGCGGTCTGGACTTCACCAAAGACGACGAGAACATCAATTCCCAGCCGTTCCAGCGTTGGCAGAACCGCTTCGAATTTGTTGCAGAAGCCATCAAGCTGGCCGAACAGGAAACGGGAGAGCGAAAGGGTCACTACCTCAACGTGACCGCGAATACTCCTGAAGAGATGTATGAGCGTGCTGAGTTCGCCAAGGAACTCAATCAGCCGATCATCATGCACGACTTCATCACCGGTGGCTTTACAGCTAACACTGGTTTGTCGAAGTGGTGCCGCAAGAACGGCATGTTGCTGCACATTCACCGTGCGATGCACGCTGTGATTGACCGTCATCCCAAGCACGGTATTCACTTCCGCGTCCTCGCCAAGTGTCTGCGTTTGTCAGGTGGTGACCAACTCCACACCGGCACCGTGGTCGGCAAGCTGGAAGGTGATCGTCAGACCACCCTCGGCTATATCGACCAACTCCGCGAATCCTTCGTTCCTGAAGATCGCAGCCGCGGCAACTTCTTCGATCAGGACTGGGGTTCCATGCCTGGTGTGTTTGCCGTTGCTTCCGGCGGTATCCACGTGTGGCACATGCCCGCGCTGGTTGCCATCTTCGGAGATGACTCCGTTCTCCAGTTCGGTGGTGGTACCCACGGTCACCCCTGGGGTTCCGCAGCTGGTGCTGCTGCCAACCGTGTGGCCCTCGAGGCCTGCGTCAAGGCACGCAACGCCGGTCGTGAAATCGAGAAGGAAAGCCGCGACATCCTTATGGAAGCCGGTAAGCACAGCCCTGAGCTGGCGATCGCTCTCGAGACCTGGAAGGAGATCAAGTTCGAATTCGACACCGTCGACAAACTCGACGTTCAGTGATCGGTGACAGGGGTGAATTTTTTCACCCCTCTCCCGAACTTCGATATAAATCCGGCTCGAGGACTTTGGTCCAGCCAAAACATTTTTTTAAAGCGTGATCCCCATGCCTTTTCAGAGCACCGTGGGTGACTACCAAACAGTCGCCACCCTGGAGACATTCGGCTTTCTTCCGCCGATGACCCAGGACGAGATCTATGACCAGATCGCTTACATCATTGCCCAAGGTTGGAGCCCGCTCATTGAGCACGTCCATCCTTCCAATTCCATGGCCTCTTACTGGTCCTATTGGAAGCTCCCGTTTTTCGGTGAGAAGGATTTGAATGTTGTAGTGAGTGAACTCGAGGCCTGCCATCGCGCATACCCCGACCACCACGTGCGCATGGTCGGCTACGACGCATATACCCAAGGCCAAGGTGCCTGTTTCGTGGTTTTCGAAGGACGCTGATCCTTCGTCTTCACGATTTCGAGCCCTGAGTTGATCAGGGCTCAACTTTTCCTGTAGGGACTCGTTCCCTTCAATTCACGAAGACATTCTCGGGCGGACATGGCAAGACTTTCTAGTCGCGAACTAGCACTCGAACGCCGTAAGGCTCTCACTACTGCTGGCAAAAAGGCATCCGTTGTTGTTTCAGCAGGTGCGAATCGCGTTCGGTCGGCCGACGATGCCCGCAAAACGCGCACCAACGCAGATCCAATTGCGGTAGCCCCTTCACACGCCGCACCCCCTGTCGCTACTGAGCGACCAAGAAATCAATCGCTGTCAACTTCATCAGGTGCCCATCGCTCTCGGGTGAAACCCGTCAGTCAACCGAGTCGTGAGCTTGTGCTCGCGCGCCGAGAAGCCTTGTCACGTCGTGGTAAATCAGCAGATACAACCAAAGACAGAAACCGGGCTGAGGTCGCTCGTCAAACAGCGACAACAACAACCACTACAGCCCCTGCGGCCGGCAAGAAAGAGTGTGGTTGTGGCGGCAATGGCGCTGTTCAAACACCAACTCGTTTGACTCGTCAGGCTGTCTCTGTGGATCTTTCGACTAAAAATTCCTCCCGTCGCAGCCAAGCTCCAAAGCGTCGTGCCATCGAAAATCCAAGTAGAGCACTTGTTTTAGCCCGTCGTGAAGCGATGTCTAAACACGGGAAAACAGCAGGAAAACAACCCACAAGCGCCGCTGCAGTGGCTCGTCAGGCGAATCCTGACCTCACCAGCCGTGAGCTGGCTCAGCAAGTACGTGAGCTTCGTGCGAAATCAGGA
Organism: Synechococcus sp. MU1655; assembly: GCF_023630655.1. Taxonomy (NCBI): domain Bacteria; kingdom Bacillati; phylum Cyanobacteriota; class Cyanophyceae; order Synechococcales; family Synechococcaceae; genus Synechococcus; species Synechococcus sp. MU1655. The sequence goes on from NZ_JAKUHK010000025.1 coordinate 12,414, forward strand.
GCTCGTAGCAAGCAAAGCGCTGGAGTCACGCGTCCAACAGGCCCGAATCGGAACGGATCCAAGCTAGCCGCTGCCGCCGATGCGCACTGGAAGGTGGGTGAGTCGGAGACCACCGGTGGCCAAACTGTGACTGGCACTCAAGCCAATCGCTCCGTTAAGACGACAGGCAACGAAGCCAGCACTTGTCGTTCCATCACTGGTACTGAGTATCTCGGTGCAGAGGTCTTTCAGACCTTCTGTCAGAGCGCTCCGACTCCAACCACACCTGCCAAGGTTCGTGTATCTGCTACTTCCCATGGCAATCGCGTCACAGGCAACGAAGTTGGTCGCTCTGAGAAAGTCACTGGAGACGAGCCCGGCACCTGCAAAAGCGTGACAGGTACGGAATATATTTCGGCCAACCAAAGCGCCGCCTATTGCGGTGGAACGACCCCTTCTCCTCGCAAAGTTGGCCACAGCCTGACTCAGCAAGGCCGACCTGTAAGTGGAGTGATGGTGGGGCGATCCTCGAGCGTGACTGGTGATGAAGCTGGTGCGAACCGCTCTTTGACCGGTGATCAATATTTAGGGTCAGACCCCCTTCCCGAAGGACGTCCGGCTGCCAAGGTTGGTCTGTCTGAAACCCTATCTGGCACAGGTGTTACAGGCACGATGGTAGGCCGCTCCTCAAGTGTCACCGGTGATGAATTCGGATCCTGTCATCGCGTGACTGGTGATCAGTACATCAGTTCTGAACAGGTCAACTCTTTTTGTGGAGCCAAGCCCGATCCTGAAGCCGCCAAAGTTGGATTCAGTATCACCAATCGCAACCAAGTGGTGAGCGGCACGCGCACCGGTCGCTCTGAAAACGTCACGGGTGATGAACCGGGAAGTTGTAAGGCTGTCACGGGAACCCCTTACGCAGGTCTTGAGCAAGCTGGTCAATATTGCGGTAACTCCGCTGTTCAAGCCATTCGCGAGCGGACGCCGGTCCGTCCTGGCACGCCTGCCGCTCCAATGACTGGACTTCAACCAGGTATTGGTGGCGTCATGACTGGTGCCGAACGTGGTGCCTGTGAAGCGGTGACTGGAACTCCATATATTGGTGCTGATCAACTTTCAGTGGCATGTGGTGAAGCAGCACCAGCGGGAACCGAGACCCATGGTCAATCTGCTGAAGGATCAAGTTGGACTCGATTCAGTGTGGTTTCTCCTGCCCGTGCCGCTCAGCAACAACGGGAATCCAGCAAAGGGGTCACCGGCACCTCTTACGAAGACAGCAGCCGCATAACCGGCCCTTTTGATTTGGCCGGTGGCAAAATCACCGGCACTGAGCAATTCCGAT
>NZ_JAKUHK010000026.1:0-13688 GCF_023630655.1 Synechococcus sp. MU1655
CTGTCACGGTTTTGCATCAAGGTCAAAAGTTAACCGAAGGTAGTTTGGAAGAGGTTAAACGTGATCCACGTGTCATTGAGGTATACCTAGGTCAATCAGATGATCATTGATTAGACCCTGTCTTGCTTGTTCTTTACTAATTATTAATCATGTCTTCTTTGGTTATGCAGCCACAAACATCCCATCCATCTTCTTCAGACTTTGTTCTCCGGGCTTCTGGTATTAATGTTTATTATGGTGAAAGTCATATCCTGAGAAATGTAGACCTGCAAATTCCTAAAGGAGAGATGGTTTGTTTGATTGGTAGGAATGGTGTTGGAAAAACTACTTTTCTTAAGACATTAATTGGTTTGCTGCAGCAACGCTCCGGTTCTATTTTCTATGAATCTAATGAGCTATTGTCTCAACCTCCATACCAAAGAGCTCGCCATGGAATTGGTTATGTTACTCAAGGTCGCGACATTATCCCTTTTCTAACTGTTCGAGAGAACCTTCTGTTGGGAATGGAAGCATTACCAGGAGGCATGGGTAAAAATCGGCATATAGATCCATTTGTCTATGAACTATTTCCGATTTTGGAGCAGTTTTTAAATCGAAAGGGTGGTGATTTAAGTGGTGGGCAGCAGCAGCAATTAGCGATTGCACGAGCCTTACTTGGAAAACCCAAGCTTTTGTTATTGGATGAACCTACCGAGGGAATTCAGCCATCCATTATTCTTGATATTGAACGAGCGGTCCAGAGAATTATCAAGGAGACTGGCATCAGCGTTCTTCTTGTTGAGCAACACCTTCATTTTGTGAAGCAATCAAGTTTTTACTACGCCATGCAGCGTGGTGGAATCGTTTCTAGCGGTCCGACTTCATCTCTTTCTGATGTTGTTATCCAGGAGTTTTTGACTGTTTAAAACTTATCTGGATTGCTAGTGGCTGCAATTGTTTTATCTTCTCAGTTTTTGATTTGCAATCGCTTTTCAACTCTTGCTATTTCTCTGCGAAGTGTCAATACTTGAATAGTGATTATTTATGCTCATTGAGATTTTCCCAATGGTTCTCTGAGCCTCATCCGCCTTAGCCTTCCCTTTTGGTTGAGCATAAAAAAGCCTCAGATTATTCTGAGGCTTCAATGTACTGATTTTGTAAACCTGACTATTAGGAAATCATAGCAGGTGTCTCTTCTGATATTGAAGGTGCAATGCTGCTATGACCGTTGCCGGTTGGTGGCAGAGGGCCTAATTGGACACCTTCAGGATAATACTTCCAGCCGTCTCGAATTTTAACTTTGTCATCCCATGGAAGTTTGTATTCGCCGTTCGCAAGGTCCTTAACCCATGTTAGATAATTCTCTTTCTCTCCTCCAGGTTTGCCCACGTATGCTCTGCATCCAAGATTGAAAATATTATTTTCAAGGGCCCAGTTTTCTCTTGCCTTGTCTACAAGGCGTGGGAAAAGTTCGGCTGTAACAATCTCCCAGGGATTTCTGTGACCCTGTTGGATCACATTTCCATCATAATTACATACGGTTCCTTCGCCAAAGTAGTAGAAGACGTTGTCGTAACCTGCTAAATTAACTGATATTGTATACATTAAATTCTGCCAAGCGTTGGTTCTGTTCGTCCAAATCCATTGATCGTTGACTTGCGTTGAATAGCCTGAAATCCTGATATAGACATTTGCACCTTTGTAGGCTGCCTCGCGCGCTAGTTCTGGGAACATGCCGTCATGGCAGATGCAAACAGCTAGTTTTGAACCTTTAGGTCCGTCACATACTGGCATTCCATAATTACCAGGTGACCAGGGTTCAATCGGTACCCAAGGTTGTAGTTTTCTGTAGTGTAGAGCAATCTCACCATCAGAGTTGATGATGATTGCTGTGTTGAATGGAGGGAGACTTGGGTCGTCATTCTGTTCCATCAGAGAAAAGACGCCCCATACGTCATTTTCCTTACATGCTTGGCGGAATCGATCAATCTCAGGTGAATCCACGCGTAGAAGCATTTCATCGTAGGTCCAGATCTTGGTGTTCAGACCTTGTGTCGAGTACTCAGGAAAGACAATGAGATCTAAATCGGGATAGCCAGCCTTAGTGTTAGCCAAGCATGTGCAGATTTGGTCGACTTGTGTCTGGATATCCTCAGGCCCCTTAATAACAGGAACTGGATATTGAACCATTGCGGTTAGCAATGCTTCTTCCCAAGCGCTTACGCTGCCGGTACTTGCCACAATTGGAATTTAGTAACAACCTTTATTTTCGACTCGTCTAAGCTCTTTAGTTGTCTCGATATATACATTTTGTTGGCTTTATTGCTTATGGTGTTAATTGATACTCTTGGTCATTTCCTTTGTATGAATAGCCATTTACTTGTCGCTAAAGTCACCTTTTCTGCATAGATTTTGTGATAACCGATTGGCCCATGATGGGCTTTGTTCTTTTCCTATGCTTTTTGCTTCGCCGGTAAAGTATATAAGGAGTTGCCAGTCAGTATCTCCTCCTTTGTCTCCAGGTTGTTCGCTGTCTTTCAGCCACCTTCCGTAAATGTTGTCGTATTCAGGCCAATTAGGAAGATCTGGCATGCTGCATACAACATTTACTTCGGCCAATCGAGTTGGTTTTCCGTTGCTATGGATATTAATTCCCCCATCAAATAATCCATTGGGTTGTCCTGGCGTGAATGCGCTTTCTAGGACCACTGTCTCGTCACCGACGATTGCAAGAGTGTCACCTGGCGTTGCATTGGCGATCTTGATTTCTTTCTTTTTAGAGCAGCTTGTGATACTCAGACAAGCAATGATCATGCCTGCCAGCATTTTTCTAGTGAGCGTGCTGCAGTTCATAATTGAGCGGTGGTTAAGACGTTTTTGCTTTTTGCCTGCCATCGCCCTTTGTGTAGAGATATGACTTTTTTGGGTTTTGGTATCCACTTGAGCATCACTTTTCATGATCTTTAATCAGGATTGCAATGTAACACTTGTTACTTCGTTTATACGTTCACCCTGAATGATCAGGGCGCACCGTCTTCAGGACCAGGGAACGGGGGTCCGATTTCCAAGGAGTGGAACTGATGTCTCGTTATGTTTTTAGGGGCCATTCGTATGAGAAATTCGCAAAGTCTCCTAACGTTTCAATAGCTTCTCGGGAGCTAGTTTATAGAAAGAAGTCTCCCGCTGACTATCAAAATCATATTATTCGCTCTAAAGAAACAGCGGAGCTTCTTGACATTGACATCAGTTTATTAACTGAAAGTCGGTTTATATATCGTGGATGCCCTGTTTTACCCCAGGTATCTTCGCTTCGTTCAAGAAGAACCATTCAGTCTGGGGGGTTTATTCGCTCCAGAATGACTGCTGAGCTAATAGGAGTTGAGCCAGCTCCATTCTCATCTATCACAGTTCGGCCAGGTGGCTTTTTGCGTTCTCGTCCTCTTGCCACTCTATTGGGTATTGCGCCTGCAGCCCCTGCTCGTACAAGGATCTATCGTGGGGTTCAGTATTGAATGAACCGGACATTGGGTTTGCTTTCCCATTTCATGTCGTAAGGGTTTCCTTGGTAATCTTGATAACTGTGTAATAAGCGGATAGATGTTATGGTTGTCTAGTGATCTTGTTGTTTGCTCGATAGGAATAATTCTTTTATATGTATTGTTGTCAGTTGATTGAGATGATTTCTTCAGTGATGAACTCAGTCAGCAGGTTGTCGATCGTTTCCTAAGTGTGTGAGTGCATGGGGTGATACTTCAGGCAAAGCGGTGTTGACTGCGATCGGCAGCACCAAAAGTGCCATTCCTGCTAACACTGCGAGATGGGCCAGGTTCGAGAGCTCGAAGGGTTGTCCCTTGCTGAATAACTCCATATCTAAAACAAGAAGTCCTAGATACAGACCCCACCAAAGCCCTGCTTTGGTTTCAATGGGCTGGCGTTTTCTCCAGTTGTGAAGAGCAAACAGCAGGCTTGGGATTCCGATGGCGAGCACCGCTCCCTCCAACGCTGTGCGTCCGCACCAGTTCGTCGCCCATGTCGCCATCACGAAAGCCAGGGCACTGAGTGTGGTGGGACAAGGAATCCGAAAATGTTCTCGCTCCTTGGGGAGTTGTTGGCGTAGGGCCAACAAACTTGCTGGTCCCATGGCTAGAGCGATCATCTGGGCTGCCGTGAGAAAAGCCACAACCTGTTGCCAGCCTGGGCCAATGAAGAACAGGGCGCATCCCAAGATCAAGCTGCTGATAACAGCGATATCCGGTACTCCATGTCGATTGACCCGACCCAGAGACTCAGGGAGCAGTTTGCAGCGCCCCATCATCCAGCTCACGCGAGCCGAGACCCCTAAATAGGCCATCGCCGTTGTGCTTGGGGAGAGTGCGGCGTCGATGAGTAGGAGCACCACCATCCAGCCGAGCCCAAGGCCAAGGGCAATGGCTGCGAGCGGGCCGCCATGTTGGCTGAGGCTGAGTTGGGACCATCCTTGTTGTAGGGCTTCTGGTGGCACGCTCACCAGGAAGGACCATTGCAGAACCAGGTAAATCAGCAGGCTGATCCCTAGCCCTAGTCCCATGGCTAGGGGCACATTGCGTTGGGGGTTGCGCGCTTCTCCAGCGAGGTCAACGGCTGTACGAAAGCCAAGGAGGCAAAACAGGATGCCTCCGCTTCCTACGGCATTCACAAGTTCCGTACCGGTGTCAGCTTTGATTGCAGCTGGATCGCTGGCGATCGTGACCGGGATACTCAGGTTCCCCCAGTGCTGACTGAGCAGCATCAATACACTCGCGACAAGGAGGGGCACGATCAACTTCCAGATGGTGAGGTTGTTGATCCAGCGGGCCAGCCCCTTAACGCCGTTGAGGTTGATCCAGGTGAAAAACACCATCAACACGATGGCGACAGCCAGACCGGCTCCGCTAAGAATTTGCGTGCCGTTCCGATCCTGCGTGAGCCAGGGAAGACTGCTGTCGAGATAATCGAGCATGGCTAACAGCTCGATGGTTGGGACGCACAGGTAGCTGATCCAGATGCTCCAGCCACCGATGAAGCCAGACAGGCGTCCATGGCTGAGGAGTGGAACCTGGGCTAGTGCTCCGGAACTGTTGATGAGTGAGCCCAACTCCGCAAACACCAGAGCGAGAAGGAAGGAAATCGAACCGCCAAGGAGCCATGCGGGCAGGCTGGCGGGTCCTGCTGTGCGGGCGGCGTAATAGGAGGCAAACAACCATCCCGAGCCAATGGTTCCGGTGACGACGGTCAGGGTGAGGCTCGTGAGGCTTAAGTCACGCCGTAATTCCATTCAGCCGATTAGTCCTGTTGGGCTCAGGATGACAATGATTTCTCAGAATGAGATGGCACTAAGGATCTCCAGAGGGCTTCTGCATTTCCTCTGTTTGTGAGTGGTTTGCCATTCACTTGGCTGATCGTCCTGCAGCCCAGACTGTTGATTAATAACCATTGGTCATCCGGTTGCGGTTCTGCTGCAAGCGATTGCTCTTGCACCAGTCCCTGCTTGAGGGCTTCACCCCTCATCACTCCAGGTAGGCAGCCATCGCTTAAGGGTGGTGTGAGCCACTCGCCATGGCGTTCGATCACAAGATTGGCGCTGCTTCCGCAGCACAGAGTGCCATTGGTGCTGAGCATCAATCCATCCTCAGCTCCCCTCTGTTGAGCCTCCCGGCGCACTTGAATCGCTTGTCCATAGGAAAAGGTTTTGCATCGGCTCATCAGGCTTGATGCTTGCCGATATTCATGACGACTGATCCAAGTGCGTACGGACTCGAACATTGGCGTATGAGTTTGCAATGTCATCCAAAAGCGATGCCTGGAGGGGTCGGCTGAGTTGTGATCGAGCCCAATCCCTCGTTTGCTTCCATCGCCTCGACTCCAGTTCAGGCGCAGCGCCCCTGCCCTCTGTTTGAGTCCAAGTCGTTCGATCGCTTCTTGAATCAATGGATCCAACCAGGGCCTTGTAGGAGGTGATGCCATTCCTAATAGTTCACAACTTTGCTCCCATCGACAGAGGTGTGCGTCTAATAAGCAGGGACGTTGGTGATGAATAAGGACCGTTTCGAACAGGCCATCGGCGAGCTGTAGCCCTCTGTCGCTGAGTGGCAGCTTTAGCTCTTCAGGCCGTCCCCACGTTCCGTTGATCCAGGCGATGGCGTGTTGTGGCTGAGATGCTGTCACTCCAGTGCCTCTAAAAGTGGCAGCAGTTTCCAGTCCAGTTCGTCGGCTTCTGCTTGAGGATCCGAGTCGGCAACGATTCCGCAGCCTGCATGCACCAGAAGCTCATTGTTTTTGCGCAAAACGGTGCGAATCAAAATATTGCTGTCAAAACGCCCATCCCAATTCAGCGTCAGCAAAGAGCCGCAGTAGGGACCTCGACCTTTGGGTTCTAGTTCCTGAAGCCGTTGGCACGCTCTCAGTTTTGGTGCGCCACTAATTGAACCCCCTGGCCAGCTCGCTTCCAGTAGATCCACCCAGTTCAGTCCGTCCTTGAGTTGGCCGTTCACGACCGAGGTGAGGTGGTGGACGCGGGCGTAGCTTTCGAGATGGACCAGTTGAGGAACATCGACGCTGCCAGGGATGCAGACCCTGCCAAGGTCATTGCGTAGCAAGTCGACGATCATCACGTTTTCGGCACGGTCTTTTTCGCTGCAAACCAGTGCAGCGGCTTGATCAGCATCCCGTTGTGGATCCGAATCTCGAGGGCGCGTTCCCTTGATCGGCCTTGTTTGAACAGCACCATTGGGCAGCACTTCCATGAAGCGTTCCGGCGATGTGGAAAGGAGGGCTTCGCCATTGGCTTCACCGCTGGCAACGACGAGACCGGCAAAGGGTGCCGGGCAGGCTCGACGCAAGCGCCGAAAGAGCTCCAGATTGTTGACCGATTCCTGCAACGTTGTGCTGGAGCAACTGGTGAGATTGGCTTGAAAGAGATCTCCCATCCCGATCAGCTCGCGAATTCGCTCAACGCCCTTGGCATAAGCCTGCCTGTCGCTGTGGCGTACCCAAGCTGTATGCAGGGGGTTGGGGTTGGGGAGTGCTCTCGGGCTTCGGTTGAATCGGTCACGTCGTCCCAGTATCCAGCGCTCCATTTCGGCATGGCGTTTGGCATCACGCCCCTCAATCCACACCTCCCGTTGTTGTAGGTCAAAGCGCAAAACGGGGTCGTGCCGCCCGATCCAAAGACTCGCCATGGCATCGCTTCGCCAGGAATTTGTGGGTTCGAGCCAGGCGGCGGCGTCGTAACTAAGCCAGCCCGTCCAGTGCCCCGGATCGAGCGAGCGCAGAGCTTCAAATGGATTGGTGGCTCCAACCTCCCCTGGCAATCCTCGGCAACAGCGTTGCTCGAGAGGCTCAGCTGCCAAGGTGAGCCAACGCCCCAGGTCGCTGGCATCCCCGTCCAGCCAAATCAAGCCTGCCTCGCCATGCTCTTCGGCTAGCGCTTGTGCGACTGAATCCGGTTCGATCCAGGGATGCTTGCTGCGAATCAGTTTTTGGCTGCCGGTTTGATTGGAGTTCATGGACGGCCTGGGCTGCATAGGTCTGGCCGTCCGGCGGCGAGCAACGCTTCATCACGGATGCGGCAGCTGTCGCAGACCCCACAGGGCACGTCGCCTCCGCTATAGCAACTCCAGGTCCGTTCGATGGGAACCCCTAGATGTAGTGCTTCTTCTGCAATTTTCTGTTTACTCCACTCCACAAGTGGTGCCCACAGTGTTGGACCATGGCCTTCACGTCCAGCGCGGCTGCTGAGGTTAGCGAGATCCTGAAATGCCTCTAGATAATCGGGCCGGCAGTCGGGATAGCCCGAGTAGTCCACGGCATTCACCCCCAGCACGAGTCGATCGGCACCCCGCGCTTCGGCGAGGCTGAGTCCGATCGCAATGAACACGGTGTTTCGCCCTGGGACATACGTGTTCGGGATGATGCTCGTCTCAACGCCGCTGGTGGGAAGGGTTTGGGCGTGATCGGTGAGTGAGGAGCCTCCCCACATCGCCAAATCCACGTTGATGGTGTGATGTTCAGCCAGGTTCAGAGCCTTAGCGATCTCTACGGCGGCATCAAGCTCCCTGCGATGGCGCTGGCCGTAATCAAAAGAGAGGCCTATCACGCGAAAGCCTGACTGGATGGCTAAAGCAGCAGCCGTTGCGGAATCAAGCCCTCCCGAGAGCAGGGCAATCGCGGTGGAATCGGTCATGCTTGCATTCTGTTGCCGTAGGGGTATGACCATGGGCCTGGGATTCTTGAGGCTGGTATTGCCTCTGCTGATGGTTGCTGCTTCAGCCCCTGCTGTTGCGATTCCCCGTCTTGATCTGAGTGGTTATCCAGCACCCAAGCCAGGTCTGAAGCGTTGGGTGATTCAGCCCTCGGGCCTTCTCCCGAAGAGTAACGACCCGATGATTTCAGCCCATCCACTCGATTGGCGCGTCCAGTTGATCGTGGGGAAGGAGGTGGAGATGGACTGCAATCTGAAACGCTTGTCGGGTCCGTCCTTATCAATGCAGCGACTTCCTCAAGCCTCTGGGAAGGCCTTGTTTGAAGTGAGTGGGCCAGTGCTTGTGCTGAGTACGCGCATGGCTTGCAATTCGGAACAAAACAAAGGCAAATCTTTCTTGTCCCTTGGTAAGCAGCCCTATTTGATTCCTTACAACGCGTCTTGGCCGGTTGTGGTGGATCTTCCCAATGGGGTGGAGTTGCGCTGGAGAGTTTGGAAAGCTGAGACGCGTCAGCAGGAAGCCGTGAAGCTTTGATGTCTTAGAGCTCTCTCAAAGAATCGGTTTTGCTTCGAAACGTATTCAGAAGAAGTTGCAGATAGCTAACGCTGCGTAATTTGATATTTGCCGTGAGAGACATTCCAACTTGTAGTGGTAGTGTCTTGCCGTTTTTAATCTTAAGTTGTTGGCTGTCTAGTTTAATTACGGCAGGGTAGGAATATCCCTGACGCATTTGTTGTTGATCAGGTGGGAGAGCATCTGATCCCACGGAAAGGACTTTCCCCTCCAGCACTCCAAAATCGCTTGCAGGGAAGGAGTCAATGCTGATATCAGCTTGTTGCCCAATGCGCACGAATCCGATTTTGTTGCTCGGAATTTCAACATCAGCTTCAAGCGTATTGAAGGGCACAACCTTCAATACGGCCTGGGATGATTGGGCCTGAGAGATATACCCAGGATTGTTCAGCTTTAAGTCAAAAACGATGCCACTGACTGGAGCTCGAAGAGTTTGATTCTTGTTGGTTACTCTTACTTCGGTGAGGTTTGCGTTGAGCTGTGCGCGTTCACTGCGGAGTCCAGCCAGTTCGGCATTTAATTGTTCAATTTGTTGATTGATCTGATTGATCTGGCGTTCACCTTCAAGCTTTAACTGGGTTAACTCTCCCTTTAGTCCAGCCACTTTGTTGCGTTGCTGCAGGTACTGGATATCAGGTGCGGCTCCTTCTCTGGCTAAGCCTTGAAGTCGATCAAGAATCTGGCTTTCAAGATCCAAATTGTTGCGGGTGGTTGAAATTTGCTCACGATTGAGATCCAGCGTGCGTTTGCGCTCCATTTTTTTTAGGGAGAGTTGCTCCTGTTTCTGCAGGATTTGGGATGTTTTCTCCTTGACACCTTGTTCGAGAGACTTCAGCTGTTCGGCTGTGCTCTCCTGATCAAGGCGAATCAGCGCCTGGTCTTTGATCACACGTTCACCGCTTTTCACCAGGATTTCTTCGACGACTGCGCCTACGGGGATCCTTATTTCTTTGACGTTGCCCACAGGTTCGAGTTTGCCTGTGGCCACGACCACCTCTTCGGTACGGGCAATGCCCAGCCAGCCGATGAAAAAGACGGTTGTACCGATCAAGCTCCAGGTCACCGCTTTGACCCAAACCTGACTTTGCTGGAGGACAGCTTCGTTGTGAATGCCAGTCCCGACGCTGCTTTCGAGTTTGTTCTGGGCTTGGCGGACCAGATTGCCGATGGGATTGGTACCGGTGTTACTGCTCTTTGGGGGTAGCTTTTTGTTTGGTTCTGTCATCTTCAGCTGGCCTCCTGTTGGCGGTAAAGGGCGTAGTAGCGGCCACGTTTTTCCATCAATTGATCGTGGGTTCCCTGTTCGACAACGGCCCCTTGGTGCATCACCACAATTCGGTCTGCCCGGCGCACGGTGCTGAGTCGATGGGTAATGAAGAAAACGCTGCAGTCATGCAATGCATTGATCAAGTTGTCGCAAACCTTGCGTTCGGTTTCGTAGTCAAGAGCGCTGGTGGCTTCATCCATCACGAGAAGTTTTGGATTGGCGAGCAGGGTCCTTGCAATTGCAATCCGTTGCCGTTGGCCACCACTGAGTGATGCGCCCCGCTCACCAACTGGCGTGGAGTAACCACTTGGCAGTTGCATGATGAATTCATGGGCGCAGGCGATCTTGGCAGCCGTCACGATCGTGTCGCTTGCAACATCAGGCTGGGTGAGTGCGATATTTTCACTCACGCTTCCTGAGAACAGAAGTGGATCCTGGGGCACGATGCCAATTTGGCGTCGCAGCGAATAAAGCTCCACTTTGTCGATGTCGTAGCCATCGATCAGGATCCTGCCTTGATCAGGGGCATAGAGCCTGGGCAGTAATTTCATCAAGGTGCTTTTCCCACTACCGCTCTGCCCCACGATTCCAACGAAGGTTCCAGCTTTCACATGCAAATCAATGTCATTCAGCACAGGTGGTGAGCTTTTGCTGAATGTGAAGCTGAGGTTTTCGAAGCTCACATCTCCCTGAAGAGAAGGAAGCGGAACTTTGGCCTTATCAAGTTCGTTGGATTCCTGAGGTGTATCGATCACATCAGCGAGACGTTCGAAACTGACTTTCAACTCCTGGATGCTCTGCCAGATGGTGGAAAGGCGTAAGAGCGGCTGGGTGACGTAACCAGAAATGATCCGGAATGCGATCAATTGTCCCAGTGTGAGTTCTCCCGAGAGAACCAATGTGGCGCCGACCCAAAGCACCAGCAGCTGAGAAATTTTTTGCAGCACTTGAGACGTCTGACTTAGTGCTGTGCCGCTGATGGTTTTCTCGAAGGTGCTGCTGATGTATTCGGCATAGCGCTCTTGCCAGGTATAACGACTGACCATTTCCACGTTCTGACTCTTCACCGTTTGGATACCAGTGAGCACCTCTACTAAGTGACTCTGCGTTTTGGCATTGGCTTCTGCAGCTTTTCGATACTGACGCCGGAATAGGGGCGCTCCGAGCAGGGTGAGCGCTACCTGAATTGGGAGTACGGCGAGGGCGATAAGGGTGAGCAACCAGCTGTAAAAGAGCATCACCACGATGTAAATCACTGAGAAAGCAGCATCAAGAACTGTGGTGAGGGCTTGGCCAGTTAGGAAGTTGCGAATCTTCTCCAGCTCGCTGATCCTTGAGCCCAGTTCACCGACGGGCCGCTTGTCGAAATAGCCAAGGGGCAAGCGCAGAAGATGGTCGATGACTTCTGCACCGAGACGCTGGTCAATGCGATTGGTTGTTTCAGCGAAGAGGAACGTTTTGAGGCTTCCAAGCACTCCTTCGAGAATGGTCACTGCAACCAGGGCGATCCCGAGCACTTGAAGGGTGTCCAAGCTGCGCTGATTAATCACCTTGTCGATGATGACCTGAATCAGCAACGGATTCGCCAGTGTGAAGAGCTGAATGACAAAGCTGGCTGCCAGCACTTGCACTAAAACGGTGCGGTAGCGCTTTAGCGCCGGCCAGAACCAACCTGGGCCAAACTTTTGTTCAGGAGTGGTATTGGTGCGATCGAGCAGCAATAATTCGATGCCTTCTGGGAAGACTTCTTCCAGTGCTGAGGCTGGTAGATCGACGAATCCCTGGCTAGGTGAGGCGAGCACGACGCCGCGTTCATCACTACGGGTCACGAGCGCGAAGCCGCCCTGCCAAGGGATCATGGTGGGTGTCTGCAAGCGGGTGCCGAAACGCGCAGCAACCTTGGCGCCCGAGACATGCAAGCCAAGACCTGCTGCGATCTGGCCACAGAGGCGCAGGGTCGGAGTCTGGCCACGGCTTAATTGTTCACGGAGAACCTTCTCAATCGCGTCGCGCCGAAATGGCAGCTTCATCAGCTTTGCCAGCATCTGGAAGCAGGCGAGGGTTTCTTGCAACGGTCCCTCTCCGCCGACGAAAAAGTCGCGGTCGTCTGATTTGCTGCTGTTGAACCGGCTAACGGGAGGCCTCAGCGGTGCCTTGGGGATGTCTCTGTCTTTGGACTCGTCTTCTAAGTCGTTGCCGACAATGTCTCTTTGGACTAGTTCCGCAGCAGCGGTGTCCCTGAGTTGATGGATGGCGGCATCAGGCAGAGCAATGATTCTCAAAGGCAGCTTCTGTTGTTCAGTCGCTACAGCTGCTACCTCTTCTAGGGTTTTGAGCTCCTGGTCGAGCTTGGCATCACCTTTGTTAGAGGGGTCTCCCGCGAGGAATAGGTGTTGATTGGCTTCAAGTGCCTTTTGGACTGCATCAGCGTCGACGGCATCGAGGATCTGCGCTTGGGGCAGTAGGTCTTCAATCCAGCTGTTCAGCGATCGAGTTTGTTTGGGTGTTCGATTCAGGAGGACTTGTAAAAGCGATGCCAGCTCGGCCGTCCATAGATGGCTGAGGCATTCGGCCCTGATGGTTGGGTTGTTTTGAGCTAGATCCAAAAAGATGTCGTCGCTGAGCCTGCGCACCACAAGCTCAGACGCTGCTCGCACGTCTTCGCAAGGAGATCCTCGTAAAAGAGAAGCCGCTCCAACCAGTTCTCCCGCTTCCAGTTTGGAGAGGGTGCTGAGACGTCCATCTTGTTCGCCAAGAAGGCGGGCTGTGCCACGTTCGATCAACAGCACTTGGCCAGGAATAAATCGTCCTTCGCTTAGGGGTTGACCTAATTCATAGCGAAGCAGCTCTCCGCGTTCGAGGAAGACTTGTTTCAGGGCCTGCAGGCCATTGGAAGAGGTTGAGGTCAGGAGATTGAGGCTTGCTCTCGATCATTCTCTCGGCTGCAGACCGATTTGACGAGATGGTTGGTCTCGCTTGTGATCCATTGCTCAAGGAGTTCTGACGCCATGCGTTGTCGCATGGTGTCGTCGAAGCTTGCCTCCATGCGTTCTTCTAGGCGTGCCACAACCCACCACTGTTCAATGGCTATGGGTTCGAGAACAACTCCGGCGGGGGCGGTTCGTAAGAGCTGCTGAAGTTGCGGATGGGCACGCGAGATAGGGGCTGGTCCCACTCTGCCGCCACTGCGTTGCTCGGGGCCTTCGCTGTAGCCAGTCGCCAACGTCTCGAAACTCGTTTCACCGGCCTCTAATTGAAGGTAAAGCTCATGAGCGACCCCTGATTCTTTCACCCTCAGGAGGCTGTATGTGGCCTGATCTAGAGCTTCTTTGCGTTGAAGAAATCGAGCTTCTGCCTTGATAGAAAAAGAATCCATCGCCAGTTTGCTTAGCTTGATGGGGAGGCTGAGCTGCTCAAGAAGTTCGTCTTTGCTGATGCACCGCTCTGACAACCAGTGATTGAGGGATTCTTCGCTGTTGAGCTGCTGTTGCCGGCAATGGTTTGCGAAGGCTTGTTTTAAAAGCTCCTGAGGGGGATTGAGCTCTTGGGTCGACTCTTCAATTAGCAAACGGCGAACAAGTTGCTGCAACTGGTCTGTGCGTCTCAAAAGGTCAACTGTGTCGCTCTTAACGTCGTTGAACTTCGACAGC